>NZ_LZMG01000287.1:0-581 GCF_001673615.1 Mycobacterium sp. 1245499.0 | reverse complement strand
TCGAGAAGTACGACGTCAACGTCATCGGAATCACGCTGAGCCGCAATCAGTTTGAGTACAGCAAGAACAAGCTGGCCGGATTGCCGACCAGTCGCAACATCGAGGTGCGGTTGCAGGGCTGGGAAGAGTTCGAGGACAATGTCGACCGGATCGTCACGATTGGCGCCTTCGAAGCTTTCAAGATGGAGCGCTATCCCGCATTTTTCGAACGCGCCTACGAGATCCTTCCCGACGACGGCCGAATGCTGTTGCACACCATCTTGACCTACACGCAAAAGCAGCAGCACGAGCGCGGTGTTTCGATCACGATGAGCGATATCCGATTCGCTCGATTCATCGGCCAGGAAATTTTCCCGGGTGGACAACTCCCGGCGCAGGAAGACATTTTCAAATTCGGCGAGGCGGCGGGCTTCACGATCGAGCGGGTGCAGCTGCTGCAGCAGCATTACGCGCGGACCCTCAACATTTGGGCGGCCAACCTGGAGGCCAATAAGGACAAGGCGGTCGCCATCCAGTCCCAGGAGGTCTACGACCGGTACATGAAGTACCTGACCGGCTGCGCGAAGTTGTTCCGTGCGGGC
>NZ_LZMG01000286.1:0-26528 GCF_001673615.1 Mycobacterium sp. 1245499.0 | reverse complement strand
CCGTGGTGCCGACGACGGGTACGCGCGGATTGCGTTGTGCCGCCCGCTGTGTGACGCGGTGCAGCACCGTCGACCGCTCATCTTCCGGAACCTGGTCGAGCTTGTTCACCACGATGAGCGACGCCGCGCCGTAGCGCACCGGCGGCAGGGCGCCGCGGTCGACGGTGTCGAAGTGATTCACGGCATCGACGACGTCGACAAGCCCACCCGGCCGGACCCCGCGTATCCCGCTGAAGCCGATGAGCCGCGCGATCGCCACCGGGTCGGCCAGGCCGCTGGCTTCGATGACAATGGCATCGAGGCGCCGGGCGGGGTCGGCGAGCTTGATCAGTGCCTCATCGAGCCCGCCGTCGTCGGGTAAGCAGCAGATACAGCCTCCGGCGATCGAGGCCGGCTCGTCGACCTGACCGGCCACCAGACCGGCGTCGATGTTGATATCGCCGAAGTCGTTGACCACCACTCCGATTCGCGTGCCTCGGTGGCGCAGCAGGTGGTTGAGCAGCGTCGTCTTGCCCGCTCCGAGGTGACCAGTGAGCGCGATGACGGGTATCGCAGCCAAAGGTCTCACCCTCCACATCGAGTCCGGACAGTCGATGCTAACCGCCGCAACATTCACCGTCTGCGTCCGGTTGTGGTGTCGCGCAGCGCAATCTATCGATCGCGCTAGAAAAGCCTGCCGGCGACCACGGGTTCCGGCTCTTCGAGCTCCAGCAGGAACCGCTTGCGCTTCAGCCCGCCCGCATAGCCGGTGAGGGATCCGTCCTTCCCGACGATCCGATGGCACGGCACCACGATGCTGAGCGGGTTGCGCCCGACCACCTGGCCGACTTCGTACGCGGTGGTGCCATCACCTAGCTCCGCGGCCAGCTCACCGTAGGTTTTCGTCTGCCCGTAGGCGACGCCCGACAGCAGATCCCACACGCGTTGCCGCCGGACATCACCCACCACCGCCAGCGGAAGATCGAACTGCGTGCGCTCGCCAACCAGGTATTCGCCCAGCTGGTCGGCCGCGCTGGCTAGAAGTTCATCAGCCGCCGTCTCCACCCGTAGACCCAGTGTGTCGGCGGTGGGCGGATGCCAGTGATGCCGGAAATACACGCCCGCCAGAGCGTCGCCGCTGGCGACGAGTGTCAGCTCACCGAGCGCGCTGTCGATCACCGCGTGCCGTATCGGCATCCGCTCAACCTTCTCAGATTGCGAACCAATCACCTTGTCGCCGAACGCCGCTCGTAGTCGACCAGCCGTGACTGCAGCTCGGCGTAGGGCGTGGACGGCGGCAAGGCGCCTCCGTCACGGACGGCTCGGGCCGCCGTGGCGGCGGCAAACAGCGCCGCACTGTAGGGCATCGAACCGGTGGACACACGCGCCACCCCGAGCTCGCCGAGCTCGCCGAGCGTCATTGCGGGAACCGGCAGTGTGTTGATGGGACGCGGGATATTACGAACGATTTCGGCAAGCTCGGCGCGGTCGTTGGCCAGCGGCACGAAAATGCCGTCGGCGCCGGCCTCGACGTAGAGAAGCGCCCGCTCGATGGTGGTTGCCGTGTCGGCCTGTTGGCCTAGCCAGTACGTGTCGACGCGGGCATTGACGAACACCGCGGGGCTGCGGCGTTTGATGGCCGCCACTTTTGCGGCCGCGAGGGCGGGGTCGATCAGCCGTCCCTCGGTGCTGTCTTCGATGTTGAGTCCGTCGACCGGCAGTCGGGCGACATAGTCGGCAACGGCATCCGGGTCATCGCTGTAGCCGTCTTCGACGTCGACGCTGACGTAACAGCCCAGCGACGCCAGCTCGGCGGCCAGAGCGACGTTGGCCTCGCGGGTGGCGCGCCCCCCGTCGGCGTGACCGCGAGTGGAAGACAACCCAAAACTGGTGGTTCCGATAGCGGTGAAGCCGTCCGCCAGGTAGGCCAATGCCGACGGAACGTCCCAGGCGTTCGGCAGCACAAAAGGTGTGCCGTGGCGATGAAGATCGTGAAAACTCATGGCTTGCCTCCGGATGCTGTCCTCACTTCGGCCAGGTATCGACTCACCGGTCACTGAGTAGACGTTGCACAGCCGACGGATGTGAGGTCCGAATGAATTATTTCGGGAGCCGCTAATCGGCGCGATCGTCTTTCGCGTACGAGCCGGGTCAGCTGCCCGGCGCCGACCAATGCACCACCTTCACGGCGGTCATCTCGTCGAGAAGTTCAGGCCCGAAACCGAATCCAGTTCCGCTGGCGCGCCGCGGTTCCGAGGCCCCGCCCGGGGCACCGCCGAACACGGCGTTGATCTTGACGGTGCCCACCGGAAGGGCGCGCCACGCCTCCTGCGCATGGGCCATGTCGGCGGTCAGTACGGTGGCGGCCAGTCCGTACCGATCATCGGCCGCTTCAGCCAACGCGGCACCGAAATCGGTCACGACGCGCACCGGCGCAATCGGACCAAACGTCTCCTCGCGCATGACCGCCATGTCGGATGTGCAGCCGGTCAGCACGGTCGGCGGATAGAACGAGCCCGGCTCGAGATCCGGTTCACCGCCGACCACCACATGTGCGCCGCGTTGCCTAGCGTCTTCGACGTGGGCATGGACGTGGTCGCGGTGACGTTCGTCGACCAAGGGCCCGATCCGCTCGGCCCAGGAGGTGGCCTCGTCGATCAACGCGTTGACGAACGCGTCGGCGATGGGTTGCACGACGTAAATCCGCTCGACGGACACGCAGATCTGTCCCGCGTTGGCGAAGGCGCCAAGTGCGGCCTGGCTGGCCGCCCACACCGGATCCACGTCCGCGTCGACGATCAACGCATCGTTGCCGCCGTTCTCCAGCAGCGCCTTGGCGCCGCGTTGCGCACATGCCCGTGCAATCTCTCGCCCAGTCACACTGCCGCCGATGTGCGCGACCACGTCGACCAGCTCGGCGGCGGCCAGGTGGGCGCCGACCGCGCCGTCGCCATTGACTATCTGCAAGACGCCTTCGGGTAGCCGCGCGGCCAGAAGCTCGGCGAAGCGCCTACCTGTCTGGGGGCAACGCTCACTTGGCTTGTGCACCACCGTGTTTCCCGTGACCAGGGCCGCGCCGAGAAGGCCGGCGGCCACTGCGATCGGATCGTTCCATGGGGTCAACACGGCCACCACTCCGCGAGGCTGCGGAACCATGAGATCAGTGGCCGTCCATCCACCCTGCAGACTGCGCCCGCGGTGCAACGGCCCGAGCTGCGCGTATTGCAACAGGGTGTCGACTCCGGCGTCTACGCCCCCACGCGCGTCGGCGCGCGACTTTCCCGTCTCCCGCTCGGTGAGTTCGGCCAGCTCATCAGCGGCGTCGCGAACATCGGCCGCCGCCGCCGCGATCGCCCCCGCCCGTTCGGCGGGCGAAGTGCGGGCCCAGGAGTCGGCGGCGTCGGCGGCGCGCCGAATTGCCTCATCGCACTCGGCCGGCCCGGTGACGGGGACCTGCGTGGCGGTGTCGCCGGTCCGGGGGTCCAGAACGCTGATGATCTTCGTCATGGTTGAGGCCACGCCAGTGGATACCCGATCCGCGCCCGACAAACCGGCCCGGCCCGATACGTAGCCTGCACCCGGGGCCGGGAGCGCCCCGGCGCGAGTAACAGAGCACTCGCTCTGTTATTGTGGGCGAATGCCACGCCCCCGCATCCATGATCCCGACGGGGTGCTCGACGCCGTCGAAGAGCTGGTGGCGCGGTCAGGCCCGACCGCGGTGACCATCCGAGCCATCAGTGACGCGGTGGGTGTGTCCAATGGCGCTGTGTACCACACGTTTACGTCTCGGGGCGGATTGATGGGCCACGCTTGGCTGCGGGGGGGTCGGCGCTTCTTGGCGGTGCAGACGTCGCTCGTCGACCAAGCGATGGCCGGTGACGGCCCCGGTGGCCCCATCGATGCCGTGGTGGCCGCCGCCGAAGCGGCGGTGGTGTTCGCCGAGCAGTACCCCGGCTCGTCGACGCTCGTGTTGCGGGTGCGCCGCGAGGATGTGCTCGCCGACGATGTTCCCGACGATGTTGCCGGTGAGCTGCGGCAGCTCGACAAGCTGCTCGTGGCGTTGCTGGTGCGCCTTGCCGTCGCGGTGTGGGACCGCAAGGACGCGGCGGCGGTGGACACGATAACCAGTTGCGTCGTCGATCTGCCCACCGCGCTGCTGTTGCGCCGCGACCGGCTTGGGAGCACCACGACCCGCGCGCACCTACACGCAGCCGTGCGCGCGGTGCTCGCGGTGGGGCCTTCTCCGCCGCGACACCGGCGCGCATGACCGAACTTCCGAGATATCAACGCAACTCAAGGAGACACACATGCCCGTGACATTGGACTACGCCGACAAAATCGCCCTCGTTCGCCTCGGCGAGGACGAAAACCGTTTCTCGCCAACATTTCTGGACGAGATCGATCAAGCGCTCGACCAGGCCGTCGCAGACGGCGCCCAGGCACTGGTCACCACGGCCGGTGCAAAGTTCTACTCCAACGGCCTGGACCTGGACTGGCTGAGCGCCCACGCCGACCAGGGACAGTGGTACATCGGCCGGGTGCACCGGCTGCTGGCACGCATGCTCACCCTGCCCCTGCCGACCGCAGCCGCCGTGGTGGGTCACGCGTTCGGCGCCGGCGCAATGCTGGCCATCGCGCATGACTTTCGCGTGATGCGCGCCGACCGCGGATACTTCTGTTTTCCCGAGGTCGACATCCGCATCCCGTTCAACCCCGGCATGGCCGCGCTCATCCAGGCCAAACTCACTCCTCGCGCCGCGGTCGCCTCGATGACCACCGGCCGACGCTTCAGTGGCCCCGATGCGGAGGAATTCGGCATCGTCGACGCCAGCTGCGCCGACGGCGCGGTCACCGACGCGGCCCTCGACGTGCTGCGACCGCTGCAGGGCAAGGACCCCGGCACGCTGGGGGCGATAAAGCAGACCATGTTCGACCGCGCGGTGCGCGCGCTCACCGATGACCAAGACGGTTCGCATTAACGGCTGCTGGACACCGCACGCGTTCCTGTATGGTCAGCGATGTCTGCCGGCGCAAGGGAACAGAGGGCTTTGGATGGCAAACAGGCTCCCGGACAACGACTTCACCTCCCCTCACGTCCTGGACCCCGGCCTTCGCAAGGTGGCGCGGTTCGTGCCCCGCGGCTACGCCCTGCACCGCGGCCTGAAGGTTCAGCGCGCCGTCATGAACCTGATGGGCAATGCGGGACGCCTGCGCGCCGTGCCCGTCGCCGCGGTCAACCAGCACGTGAGCGTTCGTCTGCATCGTCCGGCCGGCCTTCCCGACCGTGCGGCCGCGCTGCTGTGGATCCACGGCGGCGGCACCATCATGGGTCACGCGGCCCAGGACGATAAATACCTGCGTAAGCTCTCGCAGCGCACCGGATTCGCGATCGCGGCGGTGGAGCACCGGCTGGCCCCGGAACATCCCTACCCGATCCCGGTCGAAGATTGCTATGCGGCGCTGCTGTGGCTGGCCCGTCAGCCATGGGTGGACGCGGATCACGTCGCCATCGGAGGGGCCAGCGCCGGTGGGCATTTTGCGGCCGCGGTGGCTCAGCGGGCGCACGACCGCAATGATGTCCGAGTCGCCTTCCAGATGCTGGTCTACCCGATGCTCGACGATCGCACCGGCGCCAAACGCGACGGCGCCCGGCGCATCATGTGGACCGAATCCGACAATCAACTGGCCTGGAAGTGGTACCTCAACGGGGCCGATCCCGAAGAGGCCGCACCGGCTCGTCGCAAGGATCTGTCCGGGCTGCCGCCCGCCTGGATCGGTGTGGGCACGCTGGACCTCTTCTATCAGGAGAGCCTGGAATACGCGCGGCGCCTGCGCGAGGCGGGAGTGCGGGTGCAGGAGGAGATCGTTCCGGGCGCGTTTCATGCGTTCGATCAACTCGCCGAGAAGGCACCCATCTCGACGAGGTTCTTCGACAGTCAATGCGATTATTTGCGGGGCGCGCTTACGCCGAGCGGATGAGCGCCATCGCTTGGCGCATCGTCCGCAACACCTCATCGAATCATGTTGCAGGTCAGGGTTTTACCTGCCGGGTGACGTCTCGGCCCGGGCCGCAGGGTTGATAAGTCGACCTTTGCTGCGGGCACCCAAGCACCGGTCCACCCGCCCCCGACGTGACACCTTTTGACTGCAAAGTGTGCACAAGGTGCAACTATATGAGTATGGCCAATCCCGTAGGGCTGCGAGAGCGCCGTCGTCGCCAGACGAGCGCCGACATCCGCGACGCCGCGGTGCGCCTCACGTTGGAACGCGGGTTCGACAAGGTCACCGTCGACGAGATCTGCGCCGAAGCCGGAATCGCCACCCGCACCTTTTTCAACTACTTCCCCAACAAAGAATCCGCCCTCGCCTATGGCCCCTCGGACATACCGCCGGAGTTGGTGGCAGATTTCGTCGCCGCCGGCCCCGCCCCCTACTCGGTCGTGCTGGCGGAGCTGATCACCTTGGCCGCCCACCACCTGCGCGACGTGCCCCCGCGGCGCGAGCACGCGGCCCACATGCTCGAACTCGCCAAGACCTCCCCCGCCGTGCTGGCGGCGTTCCTCGCCGACCTGGAGCGTTTTCAAAACCAGTTGACCGACATCATCGTGCGTCGCCAGGCGATGCGACCCGACGACGAGATGGCTGCGCTGATTTCGGCGCTGGCGCTGACCGCGGTACGGTCCGGTATCGAAAAGTGGGCCAGCGGCGAGGCAAATGAAACCGCCGACACGCCGATGCCCTATGTTGAGCGGGCCGCCGCGCTGGTGAACAGCATCTTCACGGAGTGATTTGAAACACCAGTAGCAAATGTTGCATGCACTGCAAGATATGCACATCATGTACTATGCGCTGGTGGCGGTACGCGGGGAGGCTTCAGCAACAAGGCGAGCCGGGTATCGACGCCGGGGACGTCAACCGGTGTGGGTGGGCAGCATTCACCGCGTTTGACGCTCCAGCGCGCGCGAACCGTAGCAATCGACGTAATTCGTTGTTGAGCAATGCGACTTGTGGGCACTCATCTGCCCACGACCTCCGGTCGCGCAAACGCTGATCCACGTCACCACCGCGTGCCGGGGAAGGGTCACCTAGGTGCAGATATCGAGACTTGTGCGCAACGCCTGGTTGCCGCTGTTGATCGTGGCGGTCGTGCTGGTCGGCGGGTTTGCCGTCGTTCGGGTCAAGTCGTTCTTCGGCGCGCACGACACGGGCATCATGACCAGCCCGCGACTCGATGACTCGAAGCCGTTCAAACCCAAGGTAGTCAAGTACGAGGTATTCGGCTCGGCCAGCCAGGCCAACGTGAACTACTTGGACCTGTCCGCCGACCCCAGGCGCGTCGACGGCGCGCCGCTGCCATGGACGCTGGTCTTGAGCACCACCGCGCCCTCGGTCTTTCCGAACCTGTCAGCGCAAAGCGACGGCAACTCCCTCGGTTGCCGCATCACCATCGATGACGAAGTCAAGGACGAGAACCTTACCCACGGCGTGCACGCCCTGACCTTTTGCATGGTGAAATCCGCATGAGCACAACGCTAAACGACGCCCGTACCGACACCATTCCCGTCGTCGACGAACCCGTGCGAGACAAGATCCCCCGGCTCATCCGGACGCTCGCCGTGCCGATCATCTTGGGCTGGATCGCGATCATCGCGGTGCTCAACGTCTCCGTCCCCCAGCTGGAGGAGGTCGGCAAGATGCGCTCGGTGTCGATGGCCCCCGACGACGCGCAGTCGGTGGTCGCGACCAAGCGCATGGGCGCGGTGTTCAACGAGTACAAGTCAAACAGCTCGGTCATGATCGTCCTCGAGGGCCAGAATCCCTTGGGGGCGGATGCGCACGCCTATTACGACTTGATCGTCAAGAAGCTCGACGCCGACACGAAACACGTTGAACACGTCCAGGATATGTGGAGCGATCCACTGACCGGAGCGGGCGCGCAGAGCAACGACGGCAAGGCCGCCTACGTCCAGGTCTACCTCGCCGGTAACCAAGGCGAGGCCTTGGCCAACGAGTCGGTGGAATCCGTCCAAAACATCGTCAAGAGCGTGCCCCCACCCAAAGGGGTGAAGGCCTACGTGACGGGACCCGCAGCACTGTCAGCGGACCAGCACGAGGCCGGCGACCGCAGCATGCAGCTGATCACGGCCGCCACGTTCACCGTGATCATCGGCATGTTGCTGTTGGTCTATCGATCGGTCGTCACCGTTTTGCTCACGCTGGTGATGGTGGTGCTCGAGCTGTCGGCCGCGCGCGGAATGGTCGCGTTCCTGGGCCATTTCAAGCTCATCGGGCTCTCCACGTTCGCCACGAACTTGTTGGTCACCTTGGGGATCGCGGCCGCCACCGACTACGCGATCTTCTTGATAGGCCGCTATCAGGAAGCCCGCGCCATCGGCGAGACCCGCGAAGAGGCGTATTACACCATGTATAAGGGCACCGCCCACGTGGTGCTCGGGTCTGGCTTGACCATCGCCGGCGCTACATTCTGCCTGCACTTCACCAACCTGCCGTATTTCCAGACGCTGGGCATTCCGCTAGCCATCGGCATGGTGGTCGTGGTCGCAGCGGCCCTGACGCTCGGTGCGGCCGTCATCGCCGTGGCCACGCGTTTCGGCAAGACCCTCGAACCCAAACGCACGCAACGGATTCGCGGGTGGCGCAAGATCGGCGCGCTGGTCGTCCGCTGGCCCGGTCCGATCCTGGTGCTGACGATCGGGGTCGCGCTGGTGGGCTTGCTGACCCTGCCGGGCTACCGCACCAACTACAACGACCGCAAATACTTACCGACGGACCTGCCAGCCAACGAGGGCTATGCGGCCGCGGACCGGCACTTCTCGCAGGCGCGGATGAATCCCGAGGTGCTGATGATCGAAAGTGACCACGACCTGCGCAACTCGGCGGATTTCCTGGTGATCGACAAGATCGCCAAGACCATCTTCCGGGTCCCGGGGATCGGGCGCGTGCAGGCGATCACCCGTCCGCAGGGCACGCCGATCGAGCACACATCGATTCCTTTCCAGATCAGCATGCAGGGCGTCAGCCAGCAGATGAACCAGAAGTATCAAGAAGATCAGATGGCCGACATGCTGCACCAGGCCGACATGATGCAGACGACCATTGACAGCATGGAGAAGATGTCGAGCATCACCGCGCAGATGGCCAACGACATGCATGTGATGGTGAAAAAGATGCATGACATGACCATCGACATCAATGAATTGCGCGACCACATGGCCGATTTCGAGGACTTCTTCCGCCCGATCCGCAGCTACCTCTACTGGGAAAAGCACTGCTATGACATCCCCGTCTGCTGGTCGCTTCGCTCGGTCTTCGACGGCCTGGACGGCATCGACACGATGACCGACGACATCCAGAGCCTGCTGCCGATCATGGATCATCTCGACACCCTGATGCCTCAGATGGTGGCGCTGATGCCTTCCATGCTCGAGAACATGAAGGCGATGAAAACGACGATGCTGACTATGTATTCGACCCAGAAGGGGCTACAGGACCAGCAGAAAGAGGCGCAGAAGAACTCCAGTGCCATGGGCAAGGCGTTCGACGCCTCGAAGAACGACGACTCGTTCTACCTGCCCCCGGAGACCTTCAATAACAAAGAGTTCAAGAAGGGCATGAAGAACTTCATCTCCCCCGACGGGCACGCCGTGCGGTTCATCATCAGCCATGACGGCGATCCGATGTCGCCGGAAGGCATTTCGCACATCGGGGCGATCAAGAAGGCAGCCTACGAAGCACTGAAGGGCACTCCGCTGGAGGGCTCCAAGATCTACCTCGCGGGCACCGCGTCGATCTATAAGGATCTCAGCGACGGCAATACCTACGACCTGTTGATCGCCGGGATCGCTTCGCTGTGCCTGATCTTCATCATCATGTTGCTCATCACACGGGGGGTGGTGGCGTCGGCGGTCATCGTGGGAACCGTTTTGCTCTCGCTCGGCGCGTCCTTCGGGCTTTCAGTGCTCATCTGGCAGCACCTCGTCGGCATCGAGCTGCACTGGATGGTGCTGGCGATGTCGGTAATCATCCTGCTGGCCGTGGGCGCCGACTACAACCTGCTGCTGGTCGCGAGGTTCAAGGAAGAGATTCACGCCGGCCTGAACACCGGCATCATCCGGTCGATGGGCGGCACCGGTTCGGTGGTGACGTCGGCGGGGCTGGTGTTCGCCTTCACGATGATGACCATGGCGGTCAGCGAGCTGACGGTCATCGGCCAGGTCGGCACCACGATCGGACTGGGTCTGCTCTTCGACACCTTGATCGTGCGGTCGTTGATGACACCGTCCATCGCCGCGCTGCTGGGCAAGTGGTTCTGGTGGCCGCAACGGGTGCGCCAGCGCCCGGTTCCATCGCCCTGGCCCAAGCCGGCCAAGGACGCCGAATTGGTTACCGCCGCTAGGTGACCCAATCCGGCTGAGCGTCGGTCTCGACGTTGGAGAAGTCCTTGTGGCCCAGGCCGGCGGTGGTCCCGCCGTCCACGACGAACTCCGAGCCCGTGGAGTAGCTGGACTCGTCGCTGGCCAAATAGACAACGAGGTTGGAGACCTCGACGGGCTGGGCCGCCCGGCCCAGCGCGGTCTGGAAGATGTCGTCGGGAACCCAATCGGTCATCGGGGTCTTGATGAGTCCGGGGTGGATTGAGTTGACCCGGATTCCGCTCGGACCCAACTCGAGTGCCGCCGACTTGGTCAAGCCCCGCACGGCGAATTTGGTTGCGGTGTAACCGTGGCAGGCGATGGTGCCGGCCATGCCTTCGATCGAGGAGATGTTGATGATCGATCCGCGGCCCGCTTCCTTCATGGGTTTCACGACGGCGCGGATGCCGAGGAACACGCCCGTCAGATTGATGTCGAGGATCCGCTGCCACTCCGAGAGCGCGTAATCCTCCAGGGTGCCGATGTTGATGATGCCGGCGTTGTTGACCAGCACATCGAGGCGGCCGAACTCGCTCAGCGCGGTGGCCACCGCCGCATCCCAATCATCGGGCTTGGTCACGTCGAGGTGCAGGTAGCGGGCGGAGTCACCGACCTCGGACGCGACCGCCTTGCCCTCGTCGTCGAGGATGTCCCCGAAGACGACCTTGGCTCCCTCGGCGACCAGCGACCGCACGTGCGATGCGCCCATCCCCCGGGCCCCGCCGCTGATCAGGGCGACCTTTCCCGCCAACCGTTCTGCCACTGCGTTTCTCCTCCTCGTGTGGGTTCGCCTAAGCACCATACGTACCGGAGGCTATGTATGGCCATAGCCAAAACGGCGCGGACACACCACAACTAGGCCGGATGAGCCCGTCGGGTCAGGAGTCGTACCCCCGCAGCAGCGCCCGCGTGCGTGCCCGGCCCTCCGGCGACGGATCGAATGCCGCGGCGACGTACTCGTCGACACCCGCGGCACGCAGTTCGTCGAGCCGGCCGCGGACCGTATCCTCGTCGCCGATGATGGCGGCATCCTCCGGCCCCGCGTAGCCCTCGCGGTCGAGCATCGCGCGGTAGGACGGCAGCTGGCCGTAGATGGCGAACTGTTCGGCCGCCTGCTTGCGGGCGGCGTCGACATCGTCGGTGACGCTGACGGGTAGCGACGCCGCGACCCGCGCCTCCCCCTCGCGCCCCCCATCCGCGGCCGCCTGCCGCAGCGTCGGGCCGACATGCTCGGCCAACGTCCTGGGCCCCGTCATCCAGGTGCAGGTGCCCGCCGTGCGCCGCCCGGCGATCTTGAGCAGCTGCGGGCCCAGCGCCGCGATGTACACGTCGGGCCGGGGTGCGCCCGAGATCATCAGCGCGCCGCGGGTGGTCACCGTTTCTCCGGCCGCGGCGGCGGGTTCACCGGCCAGCAGGGGCAACAGGCCGTCGAGGTATTCGTTCAGCCTGCGCACCGGCTTGTCCCACGGGATGCCCCACATCCCCTCGGTGACCGCCTGATGGGTCATGCCGAGCCCGAGCGTGAACCGGCCACCCGAGGCCAAGCTCAGCGTGAGGGCGCGCTGCGCCATGAGCATCGGATGCTGATTCTGAATCGGCACCACACCGCTGGCCACCTCGATCGTGTCGACCTCGTGCAACGCGATAGCCACGACGGTGAGAAGGTCTGGCTCATAAGGCAATTGGCTCATCCACACGCGTTTGAAGCCCTCGTCGCGCAGCATCGCGAGGTTCGCGATCGTCGCGTCGATCGGCGATTGGTCGCCCGATCCGCTCAGTTGGCCGAACATAGAAACCTGCATGATCAACACGCTCCTTCGCGTCTCCGGGAAGGTTATCGCCATCCGCCCGGGCGTTCGCAACCAGCTCTGGGGCCAGGGGCGCCGAACCCGGCTCAGCCGACGATGTCGAAAACCGCCGCGGCGGAGGTGACCGCCTTGTCGGCGTTGCCCTCATCGTGCAGCAGCATGCGCACGCCAACGCGTCCGGATCCACCGGGGTGTGCCGTGCCCTCGACCCGGAAGGGCCCCACCTTGCCGCGGGACATGAACATCACGTGCCAGCTGACCACCTGCAGCTTTGTCGTTCCCGCCACCTCCGCGGCGAGGTCGATCGCCGCGGTCTCGAGAACGACGTGCTGGGGCCCGATGTGCAGCGCGGCGTCCGGCGACGCGAGTTCGGTACTGAGCTCGGGCAGTATCCAGTGGCCGTCGTGCCGCCGGCTGGCGCCGAAGGCCTGCCACAGCGGCGGTAGATCGGGTGAGTCCTCGACCACCAGCTCGGTGCCCGAAACATCCATCCGGTCCAGGCCTTCCGGCGGGATGCCGATGATCGCTCCCTGCCCCTCGTTGAAGGCGATGACCCGGCTGGGGTTGTCGGCGTCGACGATCGTGCAGCGGCCGTAACCCATGGTGCGGCCCTGGTGCACGATGCCCGAGCCGACGATCTCGATCCTGGTGACGTCGTATCCGGGGTCGACGATCTGTACCGACGCAATCACCGGATTGGGAACCGCGACCATGTCGGTCTGGCAGCCCTCCGGGGAGGATATGGCCAACGGCGCCACCATGATTCCGCCGGCGTCGTTGCGCATGTCGCGGCGAATGGCGACGGTGTCATCGGTCTCGCCCAAATTCATCGCCGAGTGTTTGCGACCGATGTAGCGGTAGCTCAGCAGGCCCGTCCAACGCCGGTACAGTTCCTCGCGGTAGGCGTCGGAATCACCCATCAACTCCCGGATGTCACGAAGTTGGCCGCTCAATTCCGTTCTCCTCCCTAGCTTTTGCCGCGCCGCACCTGATTGAACGGCACACCGCGGTCGTCGGCGCGCTCGCGCGGGAAGTTCAGCACCCGCTCGCCGATCACGTTGCGCGCCATCTCGGTGGTACCGCCGCCGATGCTGGCGGTCTGACGGCCCAGATAGCGCGTCCCGATATCGAGCAGCCCGGCGTCGTCGACCACGGCCGCCGGGCCGGCGACGGCCAAGGCGGTATCGGTCTCGACGTCATGCACCTCGGCCATGTAGAGCCGGATGATCGATCCCGCGGCCGGCGGCAGGGATCCGCCGGCGACGGCGTGAAAGACGTGCTCGCTGAGTTGGCCGTGCACGGCCCGGTGCACCAGGGCCCGGCCGATCATCTCATGAAGTCGTTGATTGCCGGCCTGGTCCGTCTTTTCGAGCAGGGAGACCAGGTCGACGGAGACGTCGTGGGCCTCGGCGATTCCCGGCCCACTGGTGTACTCCGAGCCATCACCCATCGTGCGCCGCTCGTGGTACAGCTGGCGCGACGCGACGTCCCACCCTTTGCCCGGTTCTCCGACCACAGCGTCGTCGCCCACGTCGACGTCGTCGAAGAACTCCTCGCAGAATTCGATGGAGCCGTTGACCTGCCGGATGCGGTTGATGGTGACTCCGGGATGCTGCAGCGGCACCAGGAACATCGTCAGTCCGTCGTGTTTGGGAACCTCCCAGTTGGTCCGTGCCAGGCACAGGCCGTAGTCGGCGGCGAAGGCCCAAGTGCTCCAGGTCTTGGCGCCGTTGATGATCCACCGGTCGTTGCGGCGCTCGGCGCGGGTGATGACGCCCGCCAGGTCGGATCCCCCGCTCGGCTCGGACAGCAGCTGCACCAGCACCTCGTCACCGCGCAGGGCGGCCGAAATGTGCTGACGCTTCTGCTCTTCGCTGCCCATATCGAGAATCGTTGCGCAGCAGATGGCGAAGGACGGCACGTTGAGCAGCAGCGGAGTCTCGTAGGCCTGGGATTCGGCGTCGAACGCCTTCTTGTACTCGTAGCTCAGCCCGAGCCCGCCATACTCGCGCGGGAAACAGATCCCGGCGAATCCGCCGTCCCACAGCAGCTTTTGCAGTTCTCGGGCCCGGCGCCACGATGGCAGCTCATCTCGCTCCAGCTGTGCGGCCTTGGCCGGATCGAGTCGGGGCATGTTCGCGGCCAGCCAGGCCCTGGCCCGGCTCCGGAATTCCTCGACCGATTCGGACGTCACCGGATGGCCTCTCATTCGAGCGTCGACCTTGTGCTGGGCGACTGTACAGCAACCGTCACACGGCTGTATAGGTCGGCGTCCTACGAACCGTTCAGCTTCACCGCGGCGCGAATGAGCGCCGTCAACGCCTTCTCGTCGAGCTCGTCGCCCTCGTGGAAATCGATGGCGCGTCTGGTGTTGCCGTCGAGGCTGGAATTGAACAGACCCGCGGGATCCGGCAGCGACGCGCCCTTGGCGAAGGTCATCTTGACGACGTTCTTGTACGTCTCGCCGGTGCAGATCATCCCGTCGTGATACCAGACCGGAACGCCCCGCCACTTCCACTCCTCGACCACTTGCGGGTCGGCTTTTTTGATCAGTTTCCTGATGCGAGCGAGCATTTCGCCGCGCCAATCCCCCAAATCCTTGATCCTGGCGTCGATCAGCTCGGCGGGAGATGCGGCTGCGGCGCCGTCCTTCGGGTTCGCCACCGTGGCCCCTTTCGATGAGGTTGTCGCTTGCCGGACCGTACCTCAACGGATGGTGCTCGCCCGGCCCACCCGGCACGACCCCGTATCCAGCACCAGCTTTGTGCGCAAGTAATCTGCGGTCGATCACTATGACCGACACGCACCCCTTCGACGAAGCCCTCCAGCTCGACCGGATCGGGGCCGACCTCCGGCGCGGCCGCACGCACCCGGAGTGGGCCAACATGGTCGGGCCGTTCGGCGGGATCACGGCCGCCGCCATGCTGCGCGCGGTCGAAACACACCCCGACCGCATCGGGGAACCGCTGGCCCTGACCGTCAACTACGCCGCTCCCATCGCCGACGGCGACTTCGACCTCGCGCTGCGGGCCCCGCGCACCAACCGCACCAATCAGCACTGGATCGTCGAGCTGAGCCAGGACGGCGTGGTCAAGACGACCGCGACCGCGATCTTCGCGATCCGGCGAGAGAGTTGGGCCGACACCGAGAGCCGCCCGCCGAGCGTGCCGCCACCCGAACAGTTACCCGCCGTCGATCCGGGCCTCGTCCGATGGACCGGCCTCTACGACATGCGCTACGTCGAAGGCGCGATGCCCGGCAAAGGCGGGGACGCCAGCCCCTCGTCGACCTCGACCCTGTGGGTGCGCGACGGCGCGGGACGCCCGGTCGACTACCCGGCGCTCGCCGCGCTGTGCGACATCTTCTACCCGCGGGTGTTCCTGCGCCGCGGCGGCTTCGTCCCGTCCGGGACCATCTCGTTGACGACGTATTTCCACGCCGATCAGCCCCAACTCGACGCCGTCAAGGGCGACTTCCTGCTGGCCACCGCTCACGCCAACCGTTTTTCACGCGGATATTTCGACCAGAGCGCGCACGTGTGGACCGCCGACGGCGGGCTGCTGGCGACCACCCATCAGATCGTCTACTTCAAGGCTGACGGGCTTACACTTCGGCAGTGAAACGTCACGCGTCGGCACTTGTGGAAGGGATCGAGCGGCTATGACAGAGCGCGCGCAGGGCCTGATCGCCGAGACGCTGCCGGCGATCGAGTCCATCAAGCAGCTCAAAGCGCGCTACTGCCGCTACCTGGACACCAAGGACTGGGCGGCGTGGCGGACGATTTTCGCCGACGACTTCGTCAGCGACACCTCCGAAGCCGGTGGCAAGCTGATCGCGGGCGCCGACGAGTTCGTGGCGTTCACCCGCCGGGCCCTCGGCCGCCCGACACAGCCCACGGCTCACCAGGTGCACACCCCCGAAATCGAGCTCACCTCGGCCACGACCGCACGTGGAATCTGGGCGCTGCAGGACGTCGTCCGATTCGGGCCCGGGGTAACCTTGGTCGGCTACGGCCACTACCACGAAACCTATGAGATCATCGCCGGCCAGTGGCTTATCAAGAGCTCCAAGCTAACTCGACTCCGCGAGGACATCGTGACGCCGTTCTTCTCGATCTACGTCTCCCCTCGACTCCGCACGGCGATCGGCAAGCTCGCCGAACGGCTGATGGATCGGTGACGCGCCCATGACCGTCGACACCGTTTTGGTCACCGGCGCCTTCGGGCAAGTCGGTAAGCGTTGCACGCAAATCCTGCTCGATCGCGGCCGAACCGTGGTCGCGATGGATCTGCGCAACGACAACACGGTCGCCGTCGAAAAAGAACTCGCGGCCGGCGCGCACCCGGGGACGTTGATACCCGCGTACACCGACCTGCTGGATGCCGAGGCCGTCAACGCTCTCCTCGCGACTCATGAGCCCGGCGCCGTCGTTCACCTGGCCGCTATCGTGTCCCCGCCGTCCTACCGCAATCCCGGATTGGCCCGCCGCGTCAATGTCGGTGGCACCGAGAACCTGTTGAACGCCTGCGCCGCGCTCCCACGCCCGCCGCTGTTCCTCATGGCGTCCAGCGCCGCGGTGTATGGATCTCGCAACCCCTACCGTCAGCCGGAGCGGATCACGCCGGACACGCCGGTGAACCCCGTCGACCAATACGGGCAGGACAAAGTCCTTGCCGAGGCGGCGATCCGTGGCAGCGGCCTGCCGTATGCGCTCTACCGACTTGCCGGCGTCATCTCGCCGGACACGCAGGCCGGTATCAACGGCGACTACCTCACCCTGATGCGTTCGATGCCCAGCGACAACCGGATTCATGCGGTGGATGCGCGTGACGTGGCGCTGGCATTCGCCAACGGCGTCGACCGCAAGGACTCCATCTCCGGCAAGGCCCTGCTCATCGGCGGCAACGAAACGTATGTGCTGCTCCAGCACGGCCTCCAGGACGACCTGATGCGCGCGGCCGGCCTGGGACCGCTCGGCCCCTCGGCCGGCCTGCCGGGCGACCCGGCCGACGACCGCGGCTGGAGCTTCACCGGCTGGTACGACACCACCGAAGCGCAAGCGCTGCTGGACTTTCAAGAGCACGACTGGAACCAGACACTGGCGTGGCTGGCCGAATCGCAGGGCCACCTGCGGATCGTGCTGCGACTGCTTGGCCCGGTGCTACGCCCGGTGCTGCGGGCCGTTTTGATTGTGCAGCGCCGGCTGGAGGGACGCGGCCCCTACGCCGACCCGTGGTCACTGATCGAAAAAACCTACGGCCCAGCGGCATTGGCCAGCGTCGACTAACGCGACGCGCACCGGGCGGCGGCTACGGGGCGCCGCTAGCGATCGATCCACGCCATTTGCGCCTCGGCGTGATGGCCCCCTGCGGGCGGGGTGAGCCGATCGAGCCTGGCCAGTTGATCGGCGGTGAGCTCGATCGCGTCGGCGCCGACATTCTCTTCCAGACGCGTAACCCGCTTGGTGCCCGGAATGGGCACGATATCAGGGCCTTTCGCCAACAACCATGCTAAGGCGACCTGAGCCGGCGTGGCGCCGACGTCCGCGCTGATATCGCGCACCTCGTCGGCGCAGCGCAGGTTGTGCTGAAAGTTTTCGTCGAAGAACCGCGGGTTGGTCTTGCGGTAGTCGGTCTCGGGCAGCTCGTGCGTGGAACGGATTGCGCCGGTGAGAAAGCCACGGCCCAGGGGCGAGTAGGCGACGAACCCGATGCCCAATTCGCGCAGCACCGGCAAGATCTCGTCCTCTTGATCGCGGGTCCACAGCGAGTACTCCGACTGCACCGCCGTGATCGGGTGCACCGCGTGCGCGCGACGAATGTTATCCACCCCGACTTCCGACAGGCCGATGTGGCGGACCTTCCCGGCGGCGACCAGCTCGGCCAGCGCGCCGACGGTCTCTTCGATCGGCGTCTGGCGGTCGAGGCGGTGCTGGTAGTACAGGTCGATGCGATCGGTCGCCAACCGTCGCAGCGAACCGTCCACGGCGATACGGATGTTGGCGGGGCTGCTGTCCAGGCCCTCGCGACCGGTGTGCGAGATCAGACCGAATTTGGTTGCCAGCACCACCTGATCGCGCCGTCCCCGCAGCGCGCGGGCTAGCAGTTCCTCGTTGACGTACGGGCCGTAGACCTCGGCCGTGTCGATCAGCGTCACACCAAGGTCGATGGCGCGATGCACGGTGCGGACCGATTCCGCATCGTCGAATCCGCCGACCGCGTAGGCCACCGACATGCCCATCGCACCCAGGCCGAGGCGACCGACCTGCAACCCGCCGAGTTGAGCCTGTTTCATGGGATGTCTCCTGTTCTGCGGCTGCGCCAGACCCCGCTGGGGGCCGGACGGTACCGTGGCGCTGTGTACCGCGTCGAGCTTCCCCCGATCTGATGGGCCACGCAAACACGACGCGGCCGCCGCGCAATCTGGCGGTCGACTACTACCGCGTGTCCGGCGTGGTGCTCATCGTGCTGGGACACTGGCTGGCCGGGTCGGTCACCTATCACGATGGCCAGTTCGGCCGGCAGAACCCGCTCGTCGACCTGCCCTGGACCCAGTGGCTGACCTGGCCCTTCCAGGCCGTCCCGGCATTCTTCCTGGTTGCCGGTTATGCCGGCGCCGTGTCCTGGACGCACCGCCACGACGCTGAGGGACTTTCGCGGCGGACCTGGATACAGCACCGGCTGGCGCGAGTCCTCGGACCGACCGCGGTGTACATGGCGCTGGTGTCGGTGGTGGTCGTTGCCCTGGGTTTCTGCGGCGTGGCGGGCTCGGTGCTCGAGTACGCCGGCTGGGCGGTGGCCATGCACCTGTGGTTCCTGGCTGTGTACCTGGTTGTCGTGTCGCTGACGCCGATTGCCATTGCCGCACAACGTCGTTGGGGCCTGCTGGTACCGGCCGCACTCGTCTTGGCGGTCGCGGCGGTGGATGTCGCCCGGCTCACCGGCCATGTGCCGTACCTGAATTGGGTGAACTACCTGTTGGGCTGGGGCACCCTGTATCAGGTCGGGATCGCTTGGCACGGCGGGTCATTGGCCGGCCGCAGACCCGCTCTGCTGGCGGCCGTCTCGTCGGTGGCCCTGGCGTTGCTGGTGTGGCGCAAGGTTTATCCGGTCAGCATGATCGGTGTCCCCGGGCAGACCATCGACAACACGACGCCTCCGACCGTGGCGCTGTTGGCGTTCGGCTGCGCCCAAACGGGGCTTGCGATGGCACTGACGCCCGCGCTGAACCGTGCGCTGCGCGCCATACGTGTCGAGCGCGTCCTGTCCGTCGCCAACAACAACATCATGGCGCTTTACCTGTGGCACATGATCCCGGTCGTGATCGTCGCGATCGTCGGCTACCCGGCCGGACTCTTGCCGCAGCCGCCCGAGGGTAGCGCGCACTGGTGGCTGGCCCGGCTGGAATGGGTGGTCATCTTGTGCCTCGTGACGGCGGTCGAAATGATGATGTTGTGGTGGGCCCGAAGGCTTTTCGCGGCTCCCTTACCGCTGCTCGGGGTACCGCTAACCGAACGCTGGACCGAACCGGTGATGCTGGCCGGCGCCGCGGCGGCGGCCTACGCCGTGTCCCTGATCGCCGCCGCGGGCTTCGCCCCCGACGGACACTTTCCGTGGCTGACCGCGGCGATCTTCGGCGCCGGAGCGCTGCTGGCGGCATTGCGACCCGCAACCCGGTCCGCGCCCCATGTGCGAGACGTGGAGCGGGACCGCAAGGCCTGACCGAGGGCGCCCGTACCGCCAGGAAGCTTTGCCCCGGTGCCGTTGTTACGACGGATATGGCCGCGACGGGATTCCACGAGGGCGAACTCGCGACGCAGCGCCGAGCGGGTGTCGAAGCCGAGGCCGGGCGGCTCGAGAGCATGCTTGACTCGTCGGATCTGTCTGACGGCGCCGCACGCTTCCTGGCGTCGCAGGGGTTCGCCGCGCTGACCGGACGCGACCACGACGGCGTCCTCTGGGTCTCGCCGCTGGCCGCGCCACCGGGATTTCTCCGCGGGCAAGCAGGTGTCTTGCATGTGTCGTCCGCTCCCCGCGACGGCGATCCCCTGCACGAGATCCGGGCCGGTCAACAAGTCGGGCTGATCGCCATCGACTTCGCCACCCGCCGCAGGCTACGAATAAACGGCGAACTTGTCGGTGCCGACCACGCCAGCATGACCCTGCGCATCGACCAGTCGTATGGCAATTGCCCCAAATACATTCACCGCCGCGCGATCGACGTGGCCGGTCTGGCTACCCCTTCGAAACACCCCCGCCGCGCAACGCTTCTCGGTCCCGCGGATCAAGCAATGATTGCAAGGTCCGACACGTTCTTCCTGGGCACCACCCATCCCACCCGCGGCAGCGATGCGTCACACCGAGGCGGCCCACCCGGATTCGTCCGAATCGACTCCCCGAACCGGCTGTGGTGGCCGGATTTCCCGGGAAACAATATGTTCAACAGCTACGGCAATCTGGCTGTCGACGACGAAGCCGCCTTGCTGTTCCTCGATTTCGACACCGGCGCCGCTCTGCATGTCAGCGGGACCGCACGGGTGCGGTGGACCACTCCCGGCGCGGCCGGTGACGACGGTGCCGTGGGAAGGAATGTCGCCTTCTCGGTCCGCGCCGTGGCAACGGTGGCCGGTCTGGCGAATCGGTAAATGACGCCCGTGACATGGTTTGTGCCACAACTTGACCGGTCGTCGGATCGCAACACCTAGGCACCGCCAGATGCGCTGTCGGGCGACGGAGGCGACGGTTTATGCGGCGGACGGTCGGGCGACGATGACGGGCACCCGGGCCGCGTGCAGGACGGCGTTGCTGACCGAACCCAACAGCAGCCCGCTCAGGCTGCCCCGCCCGTGGCTGCCGACGACCACAAGCTGTGCGGTCTCTGACTTGTCAATGAGGTGCCGCGCGGCCCGGTCTTGAGCGATGAGTCGGTGAACCGTCACATCGGGATAGCGTTCTTGCCAGCCCGCCAGGCTCTCGGCAAGGGTGCGTTCCGCTTCGCCTTCGACGGCCGGCCAATCGATTTCGAAGACGTCGACCACCGCGGCGTCGCTCCATGCGTGAATGGCCACCAGATCCACACCGCGACGAGACGCCTCGTCGAACGCGATTTCCGTCGCGAGTTCGGAAGCCGGTGAGCCGTCGGTGCCCAGCAGGACGGGGGCATTCCGCGGATCAGGCAGTTCTTCGTCCCGCACGACCGCGACCGGACAGTTCGCGTGCCGCACCACGGTCGAGCTCACCGACCCCAGCAGGCCACAGGCCAGTAAGCCTCGGCCCGAGCTGCCCATGACGATCATCTCCGCCGTATCGGACATCTTCAGCAGGGCCGGCGCCGGGGCGGCGTAGACCAGTTTCCTGCCGATGGGCACCGCGCGGTCGGCCGGCATCGCGTCTTCGGCGACTTTTGTCGCGTGCATGATCGCCTTCTTGCCTTCGTCTTCCAGGCTCGTGACGAGGGACTCGGGGTACGGAACCGGCGGGAAGGTTGCGGTGGGAGTCGACACGGCGTGCACGACGGTCAAGGGGATGTTACGCATCGCCGCCTCCCGGGCCGCCCAGCCCGCGGCGACGGTTGAGGCCGGCGAGCCGTCGACCGCGACGACGATACCGAGTTCTTTGACGGGTACGGACATAACGTTCTCCCTCCATCTGCACAAACGCTATCCGAGGAGGGGCGTCTTAATCGTGAGGCTTTAGTCCTCAACCGTCGGGCCGGAGGTCTCTCGTCACCGGCTAGACCTTGCGCCGCTGCAGCTGCGCGATGATCCAGAACGGCAACGCCACGAATACCGTGCCGCCGATGAGATTACCCACGGTGGTGATCCCGATGTTGGTGAGCAGCCCGTGCGGGCCGAAGCCCCAGCCGATCGCGCCGCGCGGCGCGACCGGGTGAAAGAGGTTGAGCAGCAAGGGAAGACCCAGGAATCCGACATTGGCGATCACGTGCTGGGTGCCGCCGATGACGAACGCGAACGGCCCGTAGAACGCGAACGCCATCCGTGCGACGTCGCTGCGGGCCTTAAAGAACATGCACATCGAGGTCTGCAGGAACCACGTGCACACCACGGCCAGCAGCAGAGCCGTCCAAAAGGGCTGGCCCGCCTTCAGCGTGCCGACGGTGGCCGCTCGTTCGGCGAACGCGCCGAGGTAAGGCCCGCCCGCCGCGGCGCACACCGTGACGAACACCAGCGCGCCGACGATGTTGCCGATGAGTCCGACGGTCACCAACGCGACATAGCCGCGCAGGCTCAGCGTGCGCTTGAGCACGGCGAGAAAGCCCGCGGCCATGTCCGCGGTGATCAGCGACATGCCCGACACCAGGATCAAGACGAAGGACATGCCGAAGGCCAGCCCCATCAAAAGGCTTGCCACACCGGGTGTTTTGACGCCGGTGCTCACCACCAGGGCCAGCAGCGCTCCGAAGGCCACCATCACACCGCCCACCAGCGAGCGCATCAGGAATGCCCAGGGATGCGCGGCTTTTTCCACTGCCATGGCCGCGACCCGATCCACCATGGCGCCCACCGACAGTGGCTCGAACGGATCCTCGGGCACGGCGTCGGCCCGGACGCCAGAGGGCAACACGGTCACGTTGTCCGCAACCACAGCATCGCTTCGAAGCTGCGGCGCTTCAGCGTTGATCGTCATCGGGGTTCGCCTTTCCTAAAGGTGTTGATCGCGTTGATGACACCGGCAATGTGATCCTCGCTGAGCTGCTCGCCGTCGAAGACGTGGCTGAGCAGGATCTTGAGGTCGAGCATCTGTTGCAGATAAACCAGGCACGGTGGGCATTCGTCGAGGTGTTTGGCCACGATCGGTCCCCACTGCTGGGGGTCGGAGTCGACGAGATCGTCGACGAGGCGGACGAAGTCGACGCAATCGATGGCGGGGACTGCGTTGTCATGAACGGTCATCGCTGATACCGCTTTTCCAATTCGGCTCTGAGATTTCCCCGGGCGCGGTAAAGCAGTGCCCGCTGCGCCTCGGCGGTCAGTTCGAGAAGCGCGGCCGCCTCGTCGGCTGATGTTCCGACGATGTCGCGCAGGATGACCAGCTGCCGTTGGCGTTCGGGCAACGCATCCAGTGCCGACCGCACGTAGCCGAGCAGTTCGCTCTCGACGGTCCGGTCTTCGGGGAGAAAGCGGCGCGACGGCGGGAGGCTCCAGTGGCCGGCGTCGGGGTGACCGGCGGGATGCATGCGACCCGACAGCGGGTCGTCGCCTTCGCCGTCGGCGGCCAGCACCTCGTGGTGGCGGATCCGCGATTCCCTGCGCCGGTGCCGGGAGGCGGTGTGTTTGACGATCCCGAACAACCAGGTGCTCACCGACGAACGCCCCTGAAACGAGTCCGAGGACTGCAGCACCTGTACCCACGCCTCCTGCACGGCTTCTTCGGCGACCGTTGCCGAATCCACCATGGTGCGAGCGAAATTCACCATGGGCCGGTGAAAGTCGCGCACCAAGCTGGCCAGCGGAACCCCGCCGACCAGGTATTCGGACTCGGTGCCCTCCGGCGGCACCGCCACCGGAGTCACCATCGACCCGCGCTCAGACGCATCTGGCCAGTTCCCAGCGCAGCTGGCCTTCGGACGGCGACTGGACGGGGATGAACGCCGCCTCGCGATAGCGCCGGCTTGCCGGTGTTCGGCTCGCGTAGCCTTTGCCGCCGGCGGTCCGCACCTCCAAGTCGGCGCTGGCGCTGGACAATTCGGCGGCGGCGAGGCGCAGCGACAGCAACTCCTTCTTGGTGGGCGGCTCGGCCCCTCCGACGGCCGCGGCCAGCTTCGCCAGGGTGGCCTCGGCGGTAACCAGCTGGTCCGCGACGCGGTCGACGTCGTCGCTGAACACGGCGTTGACACCGCCGAGTCCCAGGCGAGCCTGGTCCAGGGCGGTCCGGGTCAGGCCCAGGCACATCGCGGATTGCAGGACAAGGAATGTCGGGCGCACCGACTGCAGGAAGCCCTCGAAGTCGCGCGAGAGCACCTGGCCGGCAGGAACGTGCGCGCCGTCCAGGTTCAGGTACGACGAGGCGGTACTGCCCATGGCCAGCAGATCGAAATGCTCACCCACGTTCACCCCGGGCGTGTTCAGCGGCAGCGCGACGATGAGCTTCTCGCCGGTATCGGTGCGCACCGCGGTCACCATCGTGGAGTCGGGATACAGGTTGCTGGCCCACCTGATCGGACCGGAGACCCGGTAACCGCCGGCCACGGATGTGGCGGTCAACTCCACGCTGCCGCAGCCCGCCGCCTCCTTGAACGCCGCGGCCATGCCGGTGACGCCCGGCACCGCTCCCGCTAGGAGCGGCTCGACCGCCGCACTGCTGAATTCGGTTGCGGCGGTGAGCAGATACTCGACCGTCATGCGATGCGCCCACAACGAGAACCCCGTGCTCATGCAGGCCCCGGAAACCGATCGGATCACCTCGGCCATCACCGGAAGCCGGCCGTCGACGTTGCCCGGGGCGCCAATGCCCAGCAGGCCCGCCTCCCCCAGCGCGGCGAAGCTGCGACGGGAGTGGCCCTCGCCGCGGTCCAACGCCGCGGCGTGCCCCCGAATGTCTTCCAGCAGCTCGACATCCAACTGGCCGGCCGCTGTGTCCGTGGTCGTCATCATGTCGCGTGCTTATCCGGTGATCAGAGTCGAGTCGACGGTGACCGGGTTGCGAAACGTGTTCACCACCGGCGACCAGGCGATGGCGTTGTCGTGGATCTCTTTCAGCGTGGCTTCGTCGGCGTCACCGGCCAGGCTCACCGTGCAGCGGACGGCGCTGAACCCCAGGTATTTGCCCTCCGGGGTGTCCCCCACGCCCCACACCGCGGAAATGTCGATGTCGCCTTGCATCTCGACCTCGATCTTGGTCAGCGTCACCCCGCGGTGCGTCGCGTTGGCCAGCAGGCCCACCGAGACGCACGAACCCAGCGCGGCCAACGCGGTCTCCGAGGGATTGGGCGCCGAGTCGTCGCCGAGCAGCGCGGGCGGCTCGCCCACCAGCATCGGCGCCAGGTCCCGGACGTAGGTCATGTTGCGAAAGCCCGCTTCGCACACGGTCTTGGCTTTGAGCGTCTTCCTGCCCGTCTCGGGATTGCTTTTGGCGTTACACGACAGCCGGTCCAGGCCTTCGGCGTCGATGACGAGCGCGTCGGTCATGTGACTTCTCCGTTTCTCGCTGATTGTGCGGGTTCACGGAGTTAGTGCGCGCCGGGCCCCGATGCGTGACGGCGGGTGCGATTGATTTACCGGTCCGACACGAAACGTCACGGGGGTGAAACGTGGCGACCCGGCCGGGCCGTCGGCGGCCGACGAGATTTGCTCAGCTGAACAGGTTTTGCCCGATGTAGTGGCCTTCAGCGGGCGCCGGCGGCACCGCGAAGATAGCTGATCCGATGTGGCGGATGTATTCGTTGAGCAGGTCGTGGGCACCCAGGCGGTTCTGCAGACGAATAAAATCTTGGGGATCTTTTTGATACGAGACGAACAGCAGACCGGCGTTGAGTTGGCCGTTGGCGTCCAGGCCGTCGGTGTAGTTGTACGACCGCCGGCGGATCATGATGCCGTCATTGTTTTCCCGGGCGGCAAGGCCGACGTGGGACATCGGATCGATGAGGGGGTTGCCGTCGGCGCCCTTGGCGGCGAAGTCCGGTGTATCGAACTCGTGCTTGCCGCTCAGCGGCGCCCCTTCTTCTTTGGTGCGCCCGAAGATCCTCTGCTGATTGCCGATCCGGTCGACGTCCCACGTCTCCATCAACATCCGGATCTTGCGGACGACTTGGTAGGTCCCCCCGTTCATCCAGGGCTGGTCGCTGTTGGTGACCCAGACAAACTTGTCGTATTCGGCGTCGGTGGCGATGTTGCGGGTTCCGTCCTTGAATCCCAACAGGTTTCGTGGCGTGTGCTGGCCGGGTCCGGCGGAGGCCCGACCGAACCCGAGCACCGCCCAGAACGGCGAGACGATGTTGCGGCCGAGGCGGGCCAGGTTGCGCACCGCGTGGTAGCAGACCTGGGGATCGTCGGCGCACGCCTGCACGGACAGGTCGCCGCCGTGCAGGCGCGGATCCAGGTTGTCGCCGTTCAGCGGCGGCAGGTCGGTGAACACGGCAGGTCGCCGGGCGGCCAGTCCGAATCGATCACCGAACAGTGACGGGCCCAGCCCGATCGTGACGGTGAGGCTGGCCGGGCTCAGCCCGTAGGCCTCCCCGGTGTCGACGGGAGGCTGCACGTCGACACCGGGCTGCACCGTCCCGACCGGCTTGCCCTGCTGCAGGATCGCGGCGGCGGCCGACCAGCGCGCCAAGAGGGTCTGCAGGTCGG
>NZ_LZMG01000285.1:0-1105 GCF_001673615.1 Mycobacterium sp. 1245499.0 | reverse complement strand
TGCTCAATTCCCATGTCGCGCAATAATTGTCGACGTTGCTCGCTGCCGGCTGTGGCGAAGATCTCGGCGTCCGCAGCCCGCGCGATGGCGATCGCCGCCTGTCCGACCCCACCGGTCGCGGAGTGGATCAGCACCCGATCACCGGCACTGATTCGGGCCAGCTCGTGCAGGCCGTAATAGGCGGTGGCGTGCGCGGTGGTCACCGCCGCGGCCTGGTGATCGGTCAGGCCGACCGGCAGCGTGACAGCCAGGCGCGCGTCGCAGGTGAGGAAGTTACCCCAACAACCATTGGCGCTCAGTCCCCCAACATGATCGCCCACCTTGTGGCCGGTCACGTCCGGCCCGACGGCGGTCACCACGCCGGCGAAGTCGGTGCCCAGCTGCGGCAGCCGCCCCTCGAAGGCGGGGTAACGGCCGAACGCAACGAGCACGTCGGCAAAGTTGATGCTGGACGCGCTGACCGCTACCTCGATCTGTCCTGGTCCGGGTGGAATACGGTCGCTGGCAACGAGTTCGAGTGACTCCAGATCACCCGGCGTACGGATCTGCAGGCGTATCCCGTCCCGCTCGCGGTCTGCGACGGCGGTTTGCCGCTCCTCGGGGAGCAGTGGGGCGGGGCACAATCGCGCGGTGTACCACGCGCCATTCCGCCAGGCGGTCTCGTCCTCCTCCAACCCGCCGAGAAGTTGGCGAGCCAGCTGGTCGGCGTCGGTGGTCTCGTCGACGTCGATCTGGCTGGCGCCCAGGTGTGGGTGCTCCATGCCGATCACCCGCACCAGGCCCCGCAGCCCGGCCTGCTCGAGGTTGGGCACGTCGTTGGACACCACGGTTTGGGCGTTGCGGGTCACGACATATAAGCGCGGCGGTTCGCCCGGAAGATCCGCCAACTCACGGGCAATGCGCACCAGATGTTGCACATAGTCCCGGCCCAGCTGCGCACTCCGCTCGTCGGGGTCGCCGTTTTTCGGTCCGGTGAGGATCGCCACACCGGTGAATTCACCGGCACGCAAACGGTTTGCAAGCTGGTCGGAGTTGGAGGTGTGGTCGGCCTGCTGCGGCCAGGACATGGTGGTGCACTGCACCCCATGGTTCTTCAGCGCGTCGG
>NZ_LZMG01000284.1:0-782 GCF_001673615.1 Mycobacterium sp. 1245499.0 | reverse complement strand
CAACCACGTCTCCTCGGTGGTGCTGTTCGGCATGCCCAACGTGCGGGCGATGAACTTCCTCAACGAACCGCCCGTGGTGATCGGCCCGGCGTATCAGGACAAGACCATCAAGGTGTGCGCCACCGAGGACCCGGTCTGTTCCGACGGGATGAATTTCGCCGCGCACGACACCTACGCCGACGACAGCGCGATGATCGACAAGGGAGTCTCGTTTGCCTCCAGCCACCTGGCCCTGGACGGCCCGGCCGCAACGGCGGTCGCGTCGCCGCGTGGCAGCTTCGGAGAGTAACCGCCTGCCCGGGGTTCCTGGCTAGTCCCTGATGAAGCCCTTGTTGCGCATCAGGGCATCGGCCAGGAATCCGTCGTGCGGAATGTGCGGGGCGTGCCACCACGTGGGGTGGTGGCCGCAGTAGACGTTGCCGACGGTCGGCTCGGCGATCAGATCGTCGATCAGCGCCTCGTCGCCGGTGATCGCGGTGACCACCAGCGAATGCCGTAATGGTTGGACCCCGTCGTGGCGCGACCAGGCCGACACCCACGCACACGGGAAGGGCAGCTCCAGGTTGAGCTGGTCCGGATCGGGTTGTGCCATCACATGCAGGGCCGGGCGCAGCGCGGCGTAGCCGTCGCCGAGTTCGGCGACCACCCGGTCGGCGCCGAGCAGCGGGGTCGACCCGACGGCCTTGGCCGCCAAGATGTTGGCGACCGCGCTGCGCCCGGCCCTGCATGTGATGGCACAACCCGATCCGGACCAGCTCAACCTGGAGCTGCCCTTCCCGTGT
>NZ_LZMG01000283.1:0-6024 GCF_001673615.1 Mycobacterium sp. 1245499.0 | reverse complement strand
ATCTCCACGACGCGCCCATCAATCGCATTACGCTGACCGGTCAACTCCGCCAGTTCGTCGAAGAGCTCCTCGAGACGATCCTTCGGGGACGCTTCGACGCTGGCTGCAGTCGCGGTCGGGGACATGACGCCATCATCGCAGCCACCACCGACAAAAACGGTCTCCCCCCATTCCGCGGCCCCAATGTGGTGTGCGCAGAAACCCCTATCAGATCTCCGGTTCCCACCGCGGGTCGCGGCCAAGGCGTGCCAAAAGCTTTGTCTGCGCATCGCTCTCATCGCCGACCGGGACCGGCGCATCGAACATCCCGGACGCGGCCAAGGCCTGCGCACCTTCCGGAAGGCCGGCGCAGAACAGCTCACACCACGCCGGGTCCAGGGCGTCATCGGCGCCCACCGCCCGGGCGAGGTCCCAGGTGTGAACCAGGACATCGCGGGTCAGGTTCGGCATCAGCCGGTACTCGCTTAGTTGTGTCGCTCGACCCGATTCAAACGCCGCCGCCAGCCCGTCATAGGTCAATCGCCATCGCGTTTGCGGATCGCCACTTGGCCGGTCGGGCTTATATCCCAACGGGCGCAACAGAAGCACATCATGGAAGCCGATCACGTGCTCGAGAACCGCTCGCGCGTCCCACGCATCGCACGGGGATGGCCGGCGCCATTTGCCGTCCGCCGCCCTGACCGCCTCGCCGAACCGTCGGCACACCGCCAGGTGTAGTCCGGCAATGTCATCCATCGCCGGAAGATCCGGGCACCTGCAACGTCAGCTCGACCGGACAGCACAGCGCGCCATGCTGATTGGTCACCCGGATTTCGACATCGACCAGGCAGCGCGGCGGCTCCACCGAGGTGTCCCGGCGCTTCGCCACGGCCCGCCCCCGGCCGATCATCGTGTCGCCGGCATACACCGGCGCGGCCAGTCGCATGGACCGGCGCACCACGCGCGAGCGCGGCCCCGCCCAGTCGGTCGCGACGCGGTCGGCGAACCCGGCCAGGTGCATCGTGTTGACGTAAATCGTCGGATTGCCCTGCGCCTGAGCGTATTTCGGGTCGAAATGGCCGGGGAAGTAATCCCACGTTGCCCCGGCGTTCTCCACCACCCGCTGGTAGCTGATGTGGTCGATCACTTCCGGCAAGTCGACGGGAACGGAGATCATCGCCCAGTCCAGGCCGTCGCCGGTCACGACGCGGGCCCGGGGGTGAAACGGAACAAGGTATTGCGATTGGTGGCGACCACGACGTTGTCTTGGCGGCGATAGGTCTCCAGCGTCTCGACGAAATGGCCGACGCCCAGTCGCGTCCGCTTTTCCGGTGATACCGAGACCAGCTCGTCGACTGCGGTCAGCACGTCGCCTTCGACGATGGGTTCGGGGAACTCAACCTCGTTGGCGGCGTTGATAAATGTAGTACCGGGCAGCGGCACCCGCAGGGCGATCAACGAAGCGGTGCCTCTTCCCCCAGGTTGCCAGGGCGGTGCGATCAGCCAGCCCATCAACAGCGCGGGCGGCGCGAGTAATCCTCCCCACTGCCGCCGGGCGAACTCGGGGTCCCAGTATGAGCGATTACCGTCGCGCACCATCGCAGCGAACAACTGGATGCGTGCGGCGCTGACCGCGGTTCCCGCGACGCGGGGCTCGCTTCGCGCGCCGACCATCCGCAGCGCATCGTCGTAGGTGCCGAAGGCCAGCCGCTGACCGAAATCCTGATCCACGTATCGGTGCCACTCACATAACGAGGGGGTGGCGACTCGGGACGGAATCCCACTGCAAGGCACGCGAAGTGAAGTACCAGCCGCCCCGCTCGTAGATCAATGTGTCGTGGAAGGTCCCGGTGGCCCGCAGCGTGGTGTCGCCATAAATCGCGGCGAAAAGCACAGCGACACAGCGCTGAGTCGCGTTGACCCCGTCGACGCTGATCTCATGATCGACCGTGACCAGTCGTTGACCGTCGCCACCGTCGAAAGCCGACCGCAGGTCGCTGAAAAGCTCACCGTCGCGGGTATAGCTGGCACCCGAATGACGGAAGGTGGAGACCCAGCGGTCGCGATCGCCGTCGGAGTAGGCCCGATTGTGCCGGGCGTTCAGATCCAGGATGGCAGCGCGTCCGGTGGCGGCTTGCAGCATTTGCTGTTCTTGATAGGTCATGGTCATCGCTTCCAGCCTCTCTGGAGAAATCACTGCCGACAATGGGCTGAGGGGACGTTAATGCAACTCGTCGACTATTACGTGACATTAACGGAACCTAACGGCGAACGACATACCCACTACTTTCACGATCCCAGGCCCCCGGACTGACGCCGCGTTCGCGCAATAAATCTTTGCGTATCCGGCCGATCACGTTCTTCGGCAGTTCGCTCACGGTCTCCACGAATCGCGGCACGCAGAAGTACGGCATGCGGGCCGAGCAGAAGTCGAGCAGTTCCGCGAAATCCAGTGTGGCGCCGGGCCGCAGCGTGACGACTACCAGGACGTCGTCCTCGCCCAAATCGCTGGGCACGCCGACCGCGGCGGCCTCGGCCACGGCGGGATGACTCGCGACAACGGCCTCCACTTCGACCGAAGAGATATTCTCACCGCGCCGGCGCAACGCATCCTTGATTCGGTCCACATAGGTCAGATTCTGGTCACGATCGAGCCGCCCGAGATCGCCGGTGCGAAACCATTCCGGATGCGGCTTTATCCGCGAATCCGCGCCGACGTAGCCCTCGCTCATCACGTGCGGATACCTGGGCCGACAGGCGATTTCACCCACGGAGTCGGCGGGCAGTGGATTGCCATGCTCGTCGAGGATCCGCACCTCGAAATCGGGATTCGGCCGGCCCGACGTCCCGGGAACCCCGTCCTCGGCGACCGACTTGAGGGCGATGGGAAAAGCCTCGGTGAGCCCATACATCGTGACAATGCAGCAGCCGTAACGCTTTTCGATGTCGCGGTAGGAGTTTGCGTCGATCGGCGCGGCGGAGATGAACCGCAGCGGCAGCCGTGCGTCATCCGGATCCGCGGGCAGATTCCGCAGCATCGAGACCATCGCCCCGGCACCGGCGAACCCGACGGCGCCGCGGGCGCGTATGTCGTCCCACACCTCGCCGGGGTGAAAAGACCCGGCCAGCACCGTCGTTGCGCCGACCAGCATGGGCGCCAGGATGCTGGGTGCCGCACTGAGGTGAAACAACGGCATCGCCGTCCACAACACCTCGCCCTCGCGTAATTGCCAGGCCGATGAGACGGTCGCTGCCACGGAAAACAGGTAGTGCCATGTCGTGGCGACCGCTTTGGACGGGCCGGTGGTGCCCGAGGTGTAGAACAGGCAGGCGAGGTCGTCCGCCTCGCCCGGGTCACCGACCGACGCGTCGCCGGCGTGTTGTCTCAACGTCGCGGTCAGTGAGTCACCTTGCACCACAATGTTCGTCAGGCGCTCCGCCGCGTCGGCGACCTCGGCGGCGCGGGGCCGGTGTTCGGCGTCGGTCAGCATCACCTTGGCGTGTGACAGCCGCAGGGCGTGCAACAGGAAGTCGCCTTTGTTCGCGGCATTGATCGCCGCGCTCACCGCACCGATCCGCGCCGCACCCAGCCAGAAGTAGACCCATTCCGGACACGTGCCGGTGAACAACGCGATGCGGTCACCCCGTCCGACTCCCAACTCGCTCAACACCTTTGCCGCCGCATACGACCGCTGGCGCATCTGCTCGAAGGTCACATCGACGCCGGCGATCGACATCATCACCCGGTCGGGGTACTGCCGCGCGCGGAGATCGAGCACGGCCGGCACGGTGAAACGGTCGACGCCGTAATCGGCGGGCCGCACGGACCCCACGCGGTCAGCGCACATCGGTCTGTGTGGCTCTGGTCAAGCTTTGGCGGCCGCCGGGTCGGGCTCGCCGTCGGCGCCGTAACCGAAGTCGGAGGGCGACGGTTGCTCCCCCGGGTAGAAGCGGTGCGCCCACCGACGCAGGGCCGCGTAGTCGTGTGCCTCTTCGGGCGCCAGGTTGGGCTTCTCCAGGTATTTCATGTTCTCCCAGGTGAAGAAGTCCTGTTTGATGACCTCTTGCTGCAACGCCAGGAACCGGGCGGCACGTCCGGTGGGCACGTCACCGCTGTCGCCCGGTTCACGCACGGAAGCCTGCGTGTAGAAGTAATCGGTGTAGTCCTCGTCGACCGGGGTCTGCCCGGTCACCTCGATAGTCGCCACCAGCTCGCTGGGGAACCGGACGATGCCGAGGCCCAGCGAGTAGTTGTCGTAGATGATCTTGGCGTCGACCGGCCCGTCGGGTGTCAACCAGGTCGAGCCGCGGCCGCCGCCGAAGTGGGCGTTGACGGTGGCGTGCAGGTGATAACCGGCCACCTCGAACGACGCCGTCGTGGCCGGGTTGGCGGCCTTGTGCACGTACTGAACGTGATAGGGGTCGGCGGCGTTTTCGATGATCATCTGCGGGTGCACCTTGACCCGGTTCAGCATCTGGCTGTGCGGGTGCAGCGGGTAGTACTCGTTGGTTTCCAGTTCCGGCAGCACCGGCGGCTGCCAGTACGGCGCCCGGCCGTGGCGCTCGTGCCAGGCCAGGATGAAGCCGTACCATTCCATGCTCGGATAGGTCCGGATGCGGACGTTGTTCTTGCAGCCGATCTTGCTGTAGGGAATCAGCGCGTTGGTTCCATCGCCGCGCCACTGCCAGCCGTGCCAGGGGCAGACGATGTTCTCGCCTTCCACGGTGCCGCCGACCCCCAGGTTGGCGCCGAGGTGCTGACAGTAGGCCTCCATCACGTGAACCTGGCCCGACTCCGTGCGGAACAGCACCAACTCCTCGCCGAAGTAGTGCGCGCGCCTGACCTGGCCGGGAGCCAGGTCGCTTCCGAAGGCGACGATGAACCAGCCCGTCGGGAAACGGTAGGTCGACAGCGCGATGCCACCCGGTCCGAACTCCCGTTCCGAGGGGTCTGACTCTGGAATCGTATTCGTCACGAGCACTCCGTTTCCCACGCGGCCGGGCGCATCAGGGCCGCTCTTAACTCACCGCGTTTCGACGACTAAGGTCTATTTTTACTATTTTAGACATTGAACGTCAACGCGCCGCCGCCCGGGCGTGGCGTGGCGTCGGAGCCAATGGGGGTTCGCATGACGGCCGCTGCGGTGGACCTTTCCGATTTCGCGTTGTGGCGTAACGGTTTTCCCGACGAACTGTTCGCTGAGTTGCGGCGTACCAGGCCGCTGTTTCGGCACGACCTGACGCCGGGCGTCGCCGACACCGTCCAGCGCCAATTCTGGGTCGCCACCAAACACCGGCATGCGGTCCGCCTGCATCGCGACACCGACTCGTTCACCGCGGCCGACGGCCCGCTCATTCAACCGGTCGCCATGTTCTCGGCATCCCCGACGATCATCACGCTGGATCCGCCGGACCTGAACAAGCGCCGCAAGCTGATCTCCAACGCCTTCAACCCGCGTGCGATCGCCAAGCTGGAGAACGGCATCCGGGCGCGCGCCGCGCGGATGATCGACGGCCTGCTCGCCCGGGGCGGTGGGGACTGGATCTCCGACGTCGCCGACGCGCTACCGATGACGGTCATCGGCGACATCATCGGCATCCCAGAGGAGGACCGGCCGCGGATCTTCGAGCTGTTCGACCGCATCCTGAAGGCGCTTGCGCCCGAGGAGCACCCGAGCGGGCACGTCGAAACCGAGCTCTTCGCCTCGGTCTTCGAGTACGCGATGGAGCTCACCGCCGAAAAGCGGCGCAATCCCACCGACGACATCTGGAGCACGCTGGCGTCCGCGGTGATCACCGGCGACGACGGCGAGCAGTTCAGCCTGCCCGAAAACGAACTCGAGTTCTTCTTCTTCGTGCTGGCCTTCGCCGGCAGCGACACCACCAAGAACGCGCTGGCCATCGGGCTGCAGGCGTTCGTCGCGAACCCCGAGCAGATGGAACGCTATCGCGAGCGGGAAGAGCTGCGGGCCAGCGCGGTCGAGGAGGTGTTGCGCTGGGCGTCACCGGTGGCGTATTGGACGCGCACCGCGAAGGTCGACGTCG
>NZ_LZMG01000282.1:0-3303 GCF_001673615.1 Mycobacterium sp. 1245499.0 | reverse complement strand
TCGATAGCAATGATGTCAGCGCCTTCCTCGGCGAACCGCACCGCATGCGAGCGGCCTTGCCCACGCGCCGCGCCGGTAATGAGTGCAACTTTGCCTTCGAATTGTCCTGCCATCATTTCCTCCTAACCGTTGCCGATCAATGTGCGCGCGCCAACCGGCGCGGCGATGATCGAGCCGCCTCGGTACAACATGTGATATCCCGACCCATGCCCGTCCCAAGGCCGCTGGTGGCGCGGCCGACTGGGCTTGCCAACCTGGGTGGCCTGTACGCGGGTACGAGTGCATGGAACGGCGACTGACGAGCGATCATGCGTCCTCTGCTCTGGGCGGCAGCTGTGACGAGCCCGGCCGGGTTGCCGATCGGGGGTCTCTTGTCGGGCCGGCGGCTCGCTCGGCGTAGCGGTCAGCGCGGCAGACGATCCACACCACAATCACGCGGACATACAGATAGATTGCCGCGAAGAAGATCGGTGTGAGTGCAGCGGCATCCAAAGATTCGGTCTGGCCGGGCATTTCAAATCTCCGACGTAACGACGATGGAGGTGAGAGGTGCCGAGCTCACCCATCGCCCGCTGTGATGTTTATCCGCATTGGTCATAAGTTTCACGCTAGGGCGGTGACCGAACAGGAACTAGCCGTCGCACGCAGCCACCTAGACGAAATGCGTCTTACCCGCGCTCGTAACCGTTGCACTTGCCCAATGCCTCGATGGCGCAAACCAATAGCTGCACCTATACACCTCACCAAGCCCATGTCGGCATGGAGATGGCTACTGGGTTGGACCGACGAACAAGGTATTCAGCTCTAAGCCACCGTCGATACCGATGTCTTGTGCCGTAATGTATCCCGCGCCGTCACCGGCAAGAAAGGCAACCAGATCGGCCACCTCCTCCGGGCGACCGAATCGCTGGCTGGGTAGTGCGGCACGGATTCGCTCTTGGTCCCGCTGAGGCAAGGTCATGATCTTGGGGGTTGCAATCATGCCTGGCAACACCAGGTTGGCGGTTATCCCGTGCTCACAGTTCTCAATGGCAATAGTGCGCATCATCCCATGCAGACCGGCCTTGGAGGCGGCGTAGGCGACCTTACCGGAGGCACCCATGCGGCCCGCCATGCTTGAAATCGCGACTACGCGGCCAAAGCGACGTTCCCGCATGCCGGGGAGGCACGCCCGGATGACGCGAAAGGTGCCGGTGAGATTGACGTCGATATCGCGATCCCACTGCTCGAACGCTATTGAGTGCGCCGGGGCGAAGGTGTCAACAACCCCTGCCACCGCCACGCAGATGTCGATGTCTTCGACGGCCCACTGCGGAATAGGGTCAACCGGGAGGTCCATCACCACGTCGGCCGGGCCCACCATGTCTGTCGTACGGACCTTTATCCCGTCGGCCCGCAACCGGTCGCAGATGGCTGCACCGATTCCCCCGTTCGCTCCGGTTACAAACGCCCGTCGCTGCATCGACCCGCTCCTCCCATGTTTTGAGGTCTTGGCTTTCTGCCACGAAACATCGGCCTCCCGTTACGAGAGCGGAGTGGTAACTCATTGCCGTCTGTTGAGGCGGGACTACAGGCGAGCGAGACAACGCATCCGGTCATCCGTGGCTCGCCGCGCTACATCCGTCTGCGGTGCGAATATTTCAAACCCGTGGGGGGCGCCGGCATAAAGGTGAAATTCTGTCGGGATACCCGCCGCCATAAGCCGTTTCGCGTAGGTCAGGTCCTCATCGCAAAAGATGTCGAGTGCACCCACATCGATGTAGGCGGGCGGCAAACCGGACAGATCGTCGGCGCGCCCAGGCGCGGCGTATGGTGACACATCGTCGCTGCCGGCCATGTCTCCGAGAAACGCGCGCCAGCCGGTGATGTTGTCGTCGCAGTCCCACGTGCAGAACGACTGGGTGCGTGCGTCAACCGTCGCAGTCCGATCGTCGAGCATGGGAGCCAGTAGTAATTGACGGGCCAGCGGCGGGCCGCCGCGATCCCTTGCCAGCAGAGTTACAGACGCTGCAAGCCCCCCGCCCGCGCTGCCTCCCATCACCGCGATGCGTGCCGGGTCGATGCCGAGATCTGTTGCGTGCGTGGCGAGCCAGCGGAGTGCGGTGTAGCAGTCTTCGACTGGAGTGGGATATGGGTGCTCGGGCGCAACTCGATAATGCACGGACAGCAGCGGCACGCCGGATGAGGCGACGTAGTTCCTCACCAGCATGTCGTAGCTTCGGTGCCAACCCATGATCATTCCGCCCCCATGCAAGAAAAGTGCGGCGCTGCCAGACGGACCGGTATCAGCACGGCGGTAAAGGAACAACGGCAGCTGTGTGCCATCAGTGGCCGTCGCAGTGAAACCGTCAACCTTGATCCCGTTGACGGGCGAGAGCAATGCCGAAGCCCGGTCTAAAGCGTGCTCGATGATGGTCCGCCGGGTCTGCCAATCACCGGCCGGCGGCCGAGGCATTGCCGCCCGAGCTGAGAGCAGGGGGCGGAGGATTCGAGCAAGCTGAGGGTCAATCGAAGCATCTTGATGCGCTGTCGCATTGGTGTCGGGGCTGACCGGATGCTCATAGCAAGTCACGGCGCCGCGGCGATGGTCGGCCTCCATTTCTCGGATAGTGAGACTGCCCGAGGATGCCGCCGATTGACGCAGAGTTAATACACTGGCGGCCGGGCTGGAAGCGGGGCGACGCAAGGTTTCGGTCGGTGTCTCGCCGTACCGCGCAGCGTGGGCGGCGGCGAAGCGCCCGAGGTTGCTGAAACCCCACTGATAGGCAACCGACGCCACAGTAACCGCGGACGCGTCGGACCTAAGCAACGTCTGGTGGGCTCGGCGCAGCCGAACCTCACGCAGATACGCCATGGGAGAAGTGCCCAGGTGCTGTCGGAATCCCTGCTGTAGTGACCGAACACTTACGTGACAGCGTGCGGCGATCGAGGACAGCGTCAGAGGTAAATCCGCTTCCCCTTCGATGATTTCGACTGCAGTACGGACGGCGCGCGGTGCGCCAAGCCGTTCCTCTTCGAAAAGGGCATTCCGGTAGGGATGGTCCGCGGCGAGTAAGAAGCCGCGCACCAGGCTGTCGGCGAACGGCGGTCCAACCAGCGGGTGGCTCAACACGGTGCCTGGCAGGAACAACTGCTCTTTGAACAGCACCACCATGCTGATCCAGCTGCGGGCCGGGGCTGCATCGGTGGACATGACCGGTGTGAAATCGGGTTGGGACGTCACCTGCCGACCGAGTGCATCGCGGAGGGCATCGTCGACAGCCGAGCGGTCGATCTTCAGAGAGATCAATCTGCTGCCGGCGG
>NZ_LZMG01000281.1:0-760 GCF_001673615.1 Mycobacterium sp. 1245499.0 | reverse complement strand
TGGCCCTCGCCGGTGGCGGTGCGCACGTCGCCGGACCGTCACCACGGCCTGTCGCTGCTGGTCGTCGACCCCACCACACCGGGGTTCTCCCGCGGCCGCAACCTGGACAAGATCGGCCTGCACGCCCAGGACACCAGCGAGCTCACCTTCACCGACATGCGGGTGCCCAGGGCCAATCTGCTCGAGGACGAGGGCAAGGGCTTCTACCAGCTGATGAAGAACCTGCCCCAGGAGCGGCTCGCGCTCGGGGTGGGGGCGGTGGCCGCAGCGGAAGGCATCCTCGCCCAGACGCTGGACTACGTGCGGGACCGCACCGCGTTCGGCTCACCGATCGCCAGCTTCCAGAACAGCCAATTCGTCCTCGCCGAACTGGCCACCGAAATCGACATCGCCCGCACCTATCTCGACGACTGCCTGGCCCAGCACCTGGCCGGCGAGCTGACCGCCGCGCGCGCCGCCTCCTCGACGGGCAGCTCGCTGTAGTCGACGGCCATCAGATGCCCAGGTCCTTGGCGATGATCGTCTTCATGATCTCGTTGGTGCCGCCGTAGATGGTTTGGATGCGGGCGTCGACGAAGGCGCGCGCCACGCCGTATTCGCGCATGTAGCCGTAGCCGCCGTGCAACTGCAGGCAGCGGTCGGCGGTGCGCACCTGCAGGTCGGTGGTCCACCACTTGAGCCGCGCGGCGCGCGCGGCGGTCAGCTCGCCGGCCAGGTGCTGGGCCAGGCAGTCGTCGAGATAGGTGCGGGCGATGTCGAT
>NZ_LZMG01000280.1:0-9004 GCF_001673615.1 Mycobacterium sp. 1245499.0 | reverse complement strand
GCATGGCCCTGGTGGCGGCGACGGTCGCCGCCGGCAAGACGCCGGTGCCGCAACTGATCGTGGGCCGCCAGACGGCGGTCCAGGGGGACACCACGCCGATCAGCCCGAAGATGATCGACGCGCTGCGGCCGATGATGCGGCTGGTGGTGACCAACGGAACCGCCAAGGAGATCGCCGTCTGGCGGCCCACGATCAGTTGCGGCACCGGCGTCTTGCCGGCGGCGACCGTCGCCGCCACCAGGGCCATGCCGAACGGGCTGGCCAGCACCTTGCCCTGGCCGAAGCCGTCCTCGGTGCGTTCGGCCAGGTCGACCGTCGGCGGCACCGACCCCGTCACGGTGGTGACGCCGTCCACCGTGTAGTCGAGGCCGATGCCGTATTGGGCGGCCGTCTGGGTCAGGCCGCGCGGCGGCATCCGGCTGCTCAGCTCCGCGAACGTGGTGTTGCACGAGCTGGCGAACGCGCGCGACAGCGACACCACGCCCAGATCGAAGCCGCCGTAGTTGGGCACCGTGCGGTGGCCGATGTCGAGGTGGCCCGGGCAGCCCAGCATCGAGTTGGGCGTGGCCATGCCGCGGTCGACGGCGGCGCCGGCGGTGATCATCTTGAACGTCGACCCCGGCGGGAACAGGCCGTTGGTGGCCGGCAAACCGTCCGCGTCGGCCCCGCCGTTCTGCGCGATCGCGAGGATCTCTCCGGTCGACGGCTTGATGACCACGATCATCGCCTTGCCGCCCTTGTTGTCGACCGCGCGCTGCGCGGCGTTTTGCACCGTGCGGTCCAGGGTGATCGACACCGACGGCGCCGGAGACCCCTGGACCTCGTGCAGCACCTCGACCTCGACACCGTTCTGGTTGACGCTGACCACCCGCCAGCCCGCCTCACCGTCGAGCTGGTCGACCACCGCCTTCTTCACCGCGGAGATGACCGCGGGGGCGAAATGCGGGTCGGTGGGCAGCATTTCGGGCTGGGGGGTGACCACGACACCGGGCAGGTGCCCGATCAGCGGGGACACCTTGTCGTTGTCGTCGGGGTGCAGCGTCACCCCCAGATCCACCGGATGCGGCGTCGAGCTGGCCTGCTCGGCCAGCAGCTGCGGATCGTTGAGGGCGCCGTTGAAGGGATGCAGCACGTCGACGATGGCGTGCGCCGTGCCGGACAGCGCGGGTCCGGCCTGGGTGGCGTCCAGCGTGTAGTGGTACAGGTAGCCCGGCACCAGCACATCGCTGCCGCCGAGCTCGTTCACCGAAGCGCGATGCGGCCGGTCGGCGCGCAGCGCGAACGTCTGGTGCTCGCCCAACTTGGCGTGCAGCGCGGTGGTGGTCCACCGCACGGCCCAGTGCCCCTCGTCGCGGGCCATCCTCAGCTGGCCGTCATAGGTCCACGTGCGGTTCTTGGGCAGGTGCCAGGTGAAGCGGTAGCCGACCGTGCCGCTGTCCTCGGCGTACTTGGCGTTGAGCAGCTGGGCATCGAGGTGGGTTGCCTGCAGGCCGGACCAGGCGGCGTTGAGGGCTTCACGGGCCTCGTTCGGGCTGTCGCTGAGTTGCGCGGCGGTCGCGGTGTCGCCGATGGCCAGGGCGCGGAAGAACTTCTCCGCGGCAGGGCCCGGGCCGTCGGGCCGCGGCGTGCAGCCGGACAGGGCGACGGCCACGACCAGCAGCACGCCTGAGGCAGATGTGGCAATTGTTGTTCTCGTTACCATCGGTGCTGATGTTAAGAACTGTGGCCTGAACGAGGGCGCCGACACACCGAGACCGAACCGTTATGCGTGGATTGCGGACCATCTGTGCACCGAGGGCCCGGCCACGCGGGCGTTGGTCACCCGGCGTCCGGCTGGCCGGGCGCTCGCGGCGAACGTGACCGGCTAGTCGAGCAGCACCGTCGCGAAGGTGCCGATCTCGGTGAAGCCCACCCGTGCGTAGGCGGCGCGGGCCACCGTGTTGAAGTCGTTGACGTAAAGGCTGGCGGTGCGCCCGGTGCCGACGATCACCGCGGCCACCGTCGCGGTGCCGGCGGTGCCCAAGCCCAGCCCGCGCCACTCCGGGTGCACCCACACCCCCTGGATCTGGCCGACGCCCGGGGACTGCGAGCCCACCTCGGCCTTGAAGACGACCTGGCCGTGCTCAAACCGCGCCCAGGCCCGCCCCGCCGTGATCAGGCTGGCCACCCGGCGCCGGTAACCGCGGCCGCCGTCGCCGATGCGCGGGTCGACGCCCACTTCGCCGATGAACATGTCGACGGCGGCCACCAGATAGGCGTCCAGCTCTTCGGGCCGGACCTGCCGCACCCCGGGGTCGAGGTCGCAGCTGGGGTGGTTCGACAACGCCAGCAGCGGCTGGCGGTCGCGCACGTCGCGAGCCGGACCCCAGGCCGCCTCGAGCCGCTCCCACATCGGCATCACCAGGTCGGCCCTGCCGACCAGCGACGAGCAGCGCCGCGTCCCGCGCATGGCCTCGTCCGCGAACGCGCTCAGGTCGGCCGGCGCGCCGCGCAGCGGAATCAGGTTGGCGCCGGCAAAGCACAGCGATTCGTCGGCGCCGCGCAGCGTCCACAGTTCGCCGCCGATCGAGTTGGGATCGATGCCGTGGTCGGCCACCCGCGCCGCGACCATGCAGGAGGCGACGGGATCGTCGTCGAGCACCCGCCAGACGGCGGCCGCGTCGCGCACCACCGACACCCGTCGCTCACCGACAAGGCGGAACAGGGGCGGAGCCGACATAGGGCGAACTCTCTGTGGTGCGAATTCTCAGACCAGAACGTCGCTGGCCTTCATCAGCTTACGGTGACAACAGGTGAACCGCTGGATGTTGCTTCGGGCCCGTCGCCGCTGTTCATCTCGTGGCCCATTTCAGCGGCGATGCGCATCGCCTCTTCGATCAGCGTCTCGACGATCTGGGCTTCGGGCACGGTCTTGATCACCTCGCCGCGAACGAAGATCTGGCCCTTGCCATTTCCCGATGCGACGCCGAGGTCGGCCTCGCGGGCCTCCCCCGGGCCGTTGACGACGCAGCCCATCACGGCCACGCGCAGCGGCACGTCGAGGCCGTCCAGGCCGGCGCTGACCTCGTTGGCCAGGGTGTAGACGTCGACCTGGGCGCGGCCGCAGGACGGGCACGACACGATCTCGAGCCCGCGTGGGCGCAGGTTCAGCGACTCGAGGATCTGGATGCCGACCTTGACTTCCTCGACGGGCGGCGCCGACAGCGACACCCGGATGGTGTCACCGATCCCCCGCGACAGCAGCGCGCCGAAGGCGACCGCCGACTTGATGGTGCCCTGGAAGGCGGGGCCGGCCTCGGTGACGCCCAGATGCAGCGGGTAGTCGCATTGCTCGGCCAGCTGCTCGTAGGCGGCGACCATCACGACGGGATCGTTGTGCTTGACGCTGATCTTGATGTCGCCGAAGCCGTGCTCCTCGAACAGCGAGGCCTCCCACAGCGCGGACTCGACCAGCGCCTCCGGGGTGGCCTTGCCGTACTTCTGCATGAACCGCTTGTCCAGCGAGCCCGCGTTGACGCCGATGCGGATCGGGATGCCGGCCGCACCGGCGGCCTTGGCGACTTCGCCCACGCGGCCGTCGAATTCCTTGATGTTGCCGGGGTTCACCCGCACGGCGGCGCACCCGGCGTCGATGGCGGCGAAGATGTACTTGGGCTGGAAGTGGATGTCGGCGATCACCGGGATCTGGCTGTGCCGGGCGATTTCGGCCAGCGCGTCGGCGTCCTCCTGGCGCGGGCAGGCCACCCGGACGATGTCGCAGCCGGCGGCGGTCAACTCGGCGATCTGCTGCAGCGTCGTGTTGACGTCATGCGTCTTGGTGGTGCACATCGACTGCACCGAGATCGGATAATCGCTGCCGATCCCTACGTCGCGGACCATCAGTTGGCGCGTGGGGCGCCGGGGCGCAAGCGTGGGCGCCGGGGTCTGCGGCATGCCCAGGCCGATAGTCATGTGCGCTGCCTTCTCTCTACTGGAACAGCCGGATCGGATTCACCAGATCGGCGGTGACGGTCAGCAGCATGTAGCCGACCACGAACACCAGCACGACGTATGTCGCGGGCATCAGCTTGAGGTAGTTCACCGGCGCGGCCGCGACCATGCCCCGCGCCGACCGCACCAGGTTACGGATCTTCTCGAACACCGCGATGGCGATGTGGCCGCCGTCGAAGGGCAACAGCGGCACCAGGTTGATCGCACCCAGGATGAGGTTCAGCTGGGCCAGGAAGAACCAGAACGCCACCCACAACCCGTGGTCGACGGTGTCACCGCCGATGATGCTGGCGCCGACGACGCTCATCGGGGTCTGCGGATCGCGCTGCCCGCCGCCGATGGCGTGCACCAGCGCACCGACCTTCGTCGGGATCGCGACCAGCGCCTTGCCGACCTCGCCGGTGAGGTCACCGGCGAAGGCAACGGTGGCCGGGATCGCGGTGAACACCCCGTAGCGGGTGGGCGCCACCTTGACGGCGCCGACGCCGATGGCGCCGACCGTCGAGGGTTGTTGCTGAGCGCCCTGCCCGTTGCCCAGGTAGCGCTGGGTGGTGGTGACGTCGACGTAGGTGGTGATCTTGGTGCCGTTGCGCTCGGCGACGATCGGGACATTGCCGTGCACCTTGCGGATGGCGGCGGCCATGTCCTCGAAGGTCGACACCGGGGTGTCACCCACCTTGACGATGACGTCGCCCGGCCGGATTCCGGCCAGCGCCGCCGGCCCGGGGCCGGTGCAGTCCGCGATCTTTCCCGGCGCCACTTCCGGTGCCACACAAGCGGTTTCGCCGACCACGGCCTGGGTGGGCGGGTGCAGGTTCGGCAGCCCCCAGATGAGCGCGATGCCGTAAAGCAGCACCAGGCAGATGATGAAGTTCGCGGCGGGACCGGCGAACAGCACCGCGACCCGCTTCCAAACCTTCTGCTTGAACATGGCGCGGTCGGTCTCGTCGGGCGCCAACTCCTCCACCGACGTCATGCCGGCGATGTCGCAGAAGCCGCCCAGCGGCACGGCTTTGAGGCCGTATTCGGTTTCGCCGCGCCGGGTCGACCACAGCGTGGGCCCGAAACCGACGAAGTAGCGGCGCACCTTCATGCCGGTCGCGCGCGCGACCCACATGTGCCCGCACTCGTGCAGGGCCACCGAGATCAGGATGGCCAGTGCGAACAGCACAATGCCGATTACGAACATCATCTGGTCTCCCAGGACCTTTCTCACACCATTCCGGAGGCTTTTGCCGACACCTCGGCGGGCCGGGCGTGTGCGACGGAACGCCGCGCCCGCTCGCGTGCCCAGCGCTGCGCGTCGAGTACCTCATCCACGGTAGCGGGTGACACGGCCCATTGGTCGGCGGCGTGCAGCACGTCGGCGATGGTTTTGACGATCGCGGGGAACCCGACCCGTCCCGCGAGGAAGGCCGCCGCCGCCTCCTCGTTGGCCGCGTTGTAGACGGCGGTCATGCAGCCGCCGATCTGCCCGGCGTGCCTGGCCAACTCGACGGCGGGGAAAACGTCGTCGTCCAGCGGCTCGAAGTCCCAGCTAGAGGCCGTGCTGAAGTCGCAGCTGGCGGCCGCGCCCGCAACCCGCTGCGGCCAGCCGAGGGCGAGCGAGATCGGCAGCTTCATGTCCGGCGGGCTGGCCTGGGCCAGGGTAGAGCCGTCGATGAAGGTGACCATCGAATGAACAATCGACTGGGGGTGCACCACGACCTCGATGCGGTCATAGGGAATGCCGAACAGCAGGTGGGTCTCGATGAGTTCGAGCCCCTTGTTGACCAGCGAGGCCGAGTTCAGTGTGTTCATCGGGCCCATCGACCACGTCGGGTGGGCGCCCGCCTGCTCCGGGGTGACGTCCTCCAGCTGGGCGGCGGTCCAGCCGCGGAACGGGCCGCCGGAGGCGGTCAGCACCAGCTTGGCGACCTCGTCGGGGGCCCCGCCGCGCAGGCACTGGGCCAGCGCGGAGTGTTCGGAATCGACGGGCACGATCTGCCCCGGCTTGGCGGCCCGGAGCACCAGCGGACCGCCGGCGATCAGCGATTCCTTGTTGGCCAGCGCCAGCCGGGCGCCCGACTCCAGCGCGGCCAGCGTCGGCCGCAGGCCCAGCGCGCCCACCAGCGCGTTGAGCACGACGTCGGCCTCGGTCTCCTGCACCAGCCGGGTGGCCGCGTCGGACCCGCAGAACGGGATGTCACCGACCCGCTGCGCCGCGCGCTCGTCGGCGACCGCGACGTTGGTCACGCCGGTCTCGGCGCGCTGCCGCAACAGGGTGTCCAGGTTGGCACCGCCCGCGGCCAGGCCGACCACCTCGAAGCGGTCCGGGTTGGCGGCGATGACGTCCAGCGCCTGGGTGCCGATGGAGCCGGTGCTGCCGAGCACCAGGACGCGCAGCCGGTCGCGCGTTTGCCCGTCGGTCGTCGGGTTGGTCACTCATTCATTGTGCCGCCCGGCACCGACCGGGGCCATCCGCCGGACCGCGGCCGTCGAGCCAGGCGGGGGTATGCCAGAATTTGGGTTCGACAAGCCAATCCGATCCGAAGGGGATTCGCCGTGGCCAGTACCGAGGTGGAGCGCTTCACCGGCGTCGACGACGTCGAGGTGCCGTCGGCAGCGTGGGGTTGGAGCAGGATCAATCACCGGACCTGGCACATCGCCGGCCTGATCGGCTTCGGATTCCTGCTGGCGATGCTGCGCGGCAACCATGTCGGCCACATCGAGAACTGGTTCCTGATCGGGTTTGCCGCGCTGATCCTCGTGGCGCTGATCCGCGACCTGTGGGGCCGCCGCCGCGGCTGGATCAGGTAGCCGGCCGCGCGTTTGCCCTAGCGGCGCACCCGGCGATGCCAGGCGCCCCCGATCACCACGGCCGTCAATGCGAACACGGCCACCAGCCACGGCCACATCCCGTGCTGATGCACCCAGCCGGCCATCGCGCCCTGTAGCCGCCCGGCCGCGGTGATCACCGCGTCCCGCGGGTCGCCGCCGGCGCCGAACAGTCGCACCTCGTAACCGCCGTAATAGGCCACGTACAGCCCGACCAGCACCAGCAACGCGCCACCGATCCGGTTGACGAACGGCAGGAGCCGGCGCAACCGGTCCACCAGCGCCGTGCTCGCCGTGGCCGCGGCGACCGCCAGCACCCCGACCACCAGGGTCAGCCCCGCGCTGTAGGCGAGATAGATCGCCACCCCGGTGACGAGCGATCCCCCGCGTAAGCCGGCCGCCGTGACGGCCAGGAACGGCCCGACGGTGCACGACAGCGAGGCGATCGCGTAGCTGATGCCGTAGCCGTACATGGAGCCCAGCCGCGCGGTGGGCGCCCACCGCGGGCCCAGCGGTCGTGGGGTCAGGGCCGACAGTCCCCGGCCCGCCAGCAGCCACGCCCCGAGCCCGATCAGCACCACACCCACGCCCACGGTGGCGTACGGCAGGAACCGCTGCACGGTGCTCGCCGCCGAGACGGTCAGGGCGCCGAACGCGCCGAACACCGTCAGGAAGCCCAGCGCCATCCCCGCGGTGGCCGCCAGCGCACGCCCGGCCGCCGCCGCACCCGAGACCGCCCCCGAACCCTGGCCGCGCACCACCAGCAGCAGGTAGCCGGGCAGCATGGCAAAACCGCACGGGTTCAGCGCGGCCACCGATCCGGCGGCGAAGGCCAGGCCGACCAGACCCTGGTCCACCGGGTCAGGACCTCAGGGCCGAGACCCGGTCGGAAAGCTCCTGCTGGGACATCGCCGAGGTCGGGTTGTTGACGAACGTCGAGCTGCCGTCGGCGCGGTAGAACACGTAGGCGGGCTGCCAGGGGACGTTGTAGCGGGCCCAGATCGAGCCGTCGGCGTCGTTGAGGTTGGTGAATCTCAGGCCGTACTTGGAGACGAAGTTCTGTTCCGCGCCGACATCCGAGTGACCGGCGACGCCGACGAAGGTGACGCCGGGATTGGCGGCCGCCACCTGGCTGACGCCTGGGGCCTCGGCGTTGCAGAACGGGCAAAACGGCGCCCAGAACCACAACACCGCGGGTCTGCCCTGCAAGCTGGCGCCGTTGAACGGCGCACCAGCCAGGGTCGTGCCGCTGAATTGCAGCCGGTCATCGGCGGCGGCCGCGCGCGGCGCGCCACCGAGCACCACTATCAGTGCCGCGGCGATGAGGGCCGCGACAAACAACTTGAGCGGAGAGAACAAGCGGATCACGGCACACCCCCGGGTTGCTGAAGTTATGCCTTTAAGACGTGCGCGTCGCCCTGCGGGTTCACCCGACGGCCGCGCGCTACCCGCCTTCGGCGGCCAGCTGTCCGCACGCTGGTGCCTGATCGCCTGCGCTCCAGCTACCCGCCTTCGGCGGCCAGCTGTCCGCACGCGGCGCTGATCTCGCGGCCGCGCGTGTCGCGCACCGTGCAGGAAACGCCTTTGGCGCGGACGCGCCGGACGAACTCCCGCTCGACCGGCTTGGGGCTGGCGTCCCACTCACTACCCGGGGTGGGGTTGAGTGGAATCAGGTTCACGTGCACCAGCGGGCCGAGCGCGCGATGCAGCCGCTGCCCCAAAAGGTCTGCGCGCCAAGGCTGATCGTTGACGTCGCGGATCAACGCGTACTCCACCGACACCCGCCTGCCCGTGACGTCGGCGTAATGCCGCGCGGCGTCGAGGGCTTCGGTGATCTTCCACCGGTTGTTCACCGGCACCAGGGTGTCGCGCAGTTCGTCGTCGGGCGCGTGCAACGACAGCGCCAACGTCACCCCGAGCCGTTCGTCGGCGAGCTTGCGGATGGCGGGCGCCAGCCCCACCGTCGACACGGTCACCGAACGGGCCGAGATGCCGAAACCGTGGGGCGGCGCGGCGGTGATGCGCCGCACCGCGGCCACCACGCGGGCGTAATTGGCCAGCGGCTCCCCCATGCCCATGAACACCACGTTGGACAGCCGGTCCCCGAAGTCGTCGCGCAGGGCCGCGGCGCCGGCGCGGACCTGCTCGAGGATCTCCGCCGTCGACAGGTTGCGAGTCAGCCCGCCCTGACCGGTCG
>NZ_LZMG01000279.1:0-15700 GCF_001673615.1 Mycobacterium sp. 1245499.0 | reverse complement strand
TCACGCTGAGCGGGGCCATCCTCGATCCGCTGCTGCGGGCCGATCCGGTGGGACCGCGCATCACCTACTACGACGACGCCACCGGCGAGCGCATCGAACTGTCCGGCGTGACGCTGGCCAACTGGGCCGCCAAGACCGCCAACCTGCTGCGCGACGAGCTGGGCGCCGGGCCGGCCAGCCGGGTGGCGATCCTGTTGCCCGCGCACTGGCAGACGGCGGCGGTGCTGTTCGGGGTGTGGTGGATCGGCGCCGAGGCGGTGCTGGCGGGCCCGGCCGACGTGGCCCTATGCACGGCGCAGCGACTGGACGAGGCCGACGAGGCGGTGGCCGGGGGTGAGGTGGCGGTGCTGTCGCTGGACCCGTTCGGCCGCCCGGCACCCGACCTGCCGATCGGGGTGACGGACTACGCCACCGCGGTGCGGGTGCACGGCGATCAGATCGTTCCCGAACCGCGACCCGGTCCGGCGCTGGGCGGGCGATCGGTCGACGAGGTGCTGGCCGATTGCCAAAGGTCGGCCGCGGCAAGGGGTTTGACGTCCGGCGACCGGGTGCTGTCCGGCGCGTCGTGGTCCGGTCCCGCCGAGCTGGTGGATCACCTGCTGGCCATCCTGGCCGTCGGCGGCTCGCTGGTGCAGGTGGCCAACGCCGACCCGGCCGCACAACAGCGCCGCATCGAGACCGAAAAGGTCACCCGGGTGCTGTAGCGGCCCGGCACCGCCCGCCAGGGCGCGGCCGATACATATTGATATCGCTATATTTCGATGTTAACGTCGTGCAAGCATGGGCTAAACGCTGAGGCGAAACAGGAGGGTTGCGGCAATGGCGGTGTACGGGCTCTTGGCGAAGGCGGCAGGCACGGTGGTCACCGGGTTGGTCGGCGTGACGGCCTACGAGGTGGTGCGCAAGGCCGTGGCCAAGGCACCGCTGCACGAGACCGCGGTCAAGGGCGCCGAACTCGGGCTGCGCGGCACCCGCAAGGCCGAGGAGGCCGCCGAGTCGGCACGGCTGCGGCTCGCCGACGTGATGGCCGAGGCCCGCGAACGCATCGGCGAGGAGGCCCCCACCCCGTCGGTCGCCGCCCCCCACGACCACGAGCACTGATTCCCTCGACATGGACCTCGCCCTAGTCCCCGACATCGCAGACGAGGCGCGAACCGAAGACCCTGCGCTGCATGTCATTTCGGATGCGGCCGGGCGCATGCGGGTGGCCGTCGGCTGGGTCCGCGCCGACACCCGGCGCGCCGTGGCGGTCGAAGAGGCCGTCGCCAAGTGCGCGGGCGTGCGGGTGGTGCACGCCTACCCGCGCACCGGATCGGTCGTCGTCTGGTATTCGCCCCGGCGCTGCGACCGGTCCTCGGTGCTGGCCGCCATCGGCGAGGCGGCGCACGTCGCCGCCGAGCTGATCCCGGCCCGCGCGCCGCATTCGGAGGAGATCCGCAACGCCGACGTGCTGCGCATGGTGATCGGCGGCGCCGCGCTGGCCCTGCTCGGGGTGCGCCGCTACGTCTTTGCGCGCCCGCCACTGCTGGGCCCCAGCGGCCGGCTGTTCGCCACCGGCGTCACCGTCTTCACCGGCTACCCCTTCCTGCGGGGCGCGCTGCGCTCGTTGCGCTCCGGGCGGGCCGGAACCGACGCGCTGGTCTCGGCGGCGACCGTGGCCAGCCTTGTGCTGCGCGAGAACGTCGTCGCGCTGACCGTGCTGTGGCTGCTCAATATCGGTGAGTACCTTCAGGATCTGACGCTGCGGCGGACCCGCCGCGCCATCTCCGAACTGCTGCGCGGCAGCCAGGACACGGCGTGGATCCGGCTCGACGACGGCGGCAACGAGGTCCAGGTGCCCATCGACACCGTGCAGATCGGCGACGAGGTGGTGGTGCACGACCACGTGGCCATCCCGGTCGACGGCGAGGTGGTCGACGGCGAGGCGATCGTCAACCAGTCGGCGATCACCGGGGAGAACCTGCCGGTCAGCGTCGTGGTGGGCGCGCACGTGCACGCGGGCTCGGTGGTGGTCCGCGGACGCCTGGTGGTGCGCGCCAGCGCGGTCGGCAATCAGACCACCATCGGCCGCATCATCACCCGGGTCGAGGAGGCCCAGCACGACCGCGCGCCGATCCAGACCGTCGGCGAAAACTTCTCGCGCCGTTTCGTTCCCACCTCGTTCATCGTCTCGGCCATCACGCTGGTCGTCACCGGCGATGTGCGCCGGGCGATGACCATGCTGCTGATCGCCTGCCCGTGCGCGGTGGGGCTGGCCACCCCGACCGCGATCAGCGCGGCGATCGGCAACGGGGCGCGCCGCGGCATCCTGATCAAGGGCGGCTCGCACCTCGAGCAGGCCGGCCGGGTGGACGCGATCGTGTTCGACAAGACCGGCACGCTCACGGTCGGGCGCCCGGTGGTGACCAATATCATTGCGCTGCATAAGGATTGGCAACCCGAGCAGGTGCTGGCGTATGCGGCCAGCTCGGAGATCCACTCCCGGCACCCGCTGGCCGAGGCGGTGATCCGGTCCACCGAGGAACGCCACATCACCATCCCGCCGCACGAGGAGTGCGAGGTCCTGGTGGGGCTGGGCATGCGGACCTGGGCCGACGGCCGGACCCTGCTGCTGGGCAGCCCCGGGCTGCTGCGCGCCGAGAAGGTGCGGGTGTCCAAGAAGGCCTCGGAGTGGGTGGACCGGCTGCGCCGTCAGGCCGAAACCCCGCTGCTGCTGGCCGTCGACGGCAAGCTGGTGGGGCTGATCAGCCTGCGTGACGAGGTGCGTCCCGAGGCGTCCGAGGTGCTGAAGAAGCTGCGCGCCAACGGCATTCGCCGCATCGTCATGCTCACCGGAGATCACCCGGACATCGCCGAGGTGGTCGCGGGCGAGCTCGGGATCGACGAGTGGCGCGCCGAGGTGATGCCGGAGGACAAGCTCGCGGCGGTGCGCGACCTGCAGGACGAGGGCTATACCGTCGGCATGGTCGGCGACGGCATCAACGACGCGCCCGCGCTGGCCGCCGCCGACATCGGCATCGCGATGGGGCTGGCCGGAACCGACGTCGCCGTCGAGACCGCCGACGTGGCGCTGGCCAACGACGACCTGCACCGGCTGCTCGACGTGCGCGACCTGGGCGCCCGCGCGGTCGACGTCATCCGGGAGAACTACGGCATGTCCATCGCCGTCAACGCCGCCGGGCTGATCATCGGCGCGGGCGGGGCGCTGTCCCCGGTGCTGGCCGCGATCCTGCACAACGCCTCGTCGGTGGCGGTGGTGGCCAACAGCTCCCGGCTGATCCGCTACCGGCTGGACGCGCCGCGCGCCGCGACGAACGGCGAGCGCGCCGGCTAGGGCATCAGCAGCCGCACTCCTGGCCTCGCCAGGCGCGCAGCCCCTGCCAGAGCGCGACACCGGCAATGGCCAGCCCGACGGCCGGGTCGATCCACCACGCGCCGGACCACAGCGCCGTCATCGCGAGGCCGATCAGCACCCCGGCGGCCTGGGCTGCGCACAGGTAGTTCTGGACACCTTCGGCCTCGGTGGCCCCCGAGCCCAGCCGGGCGCCCAACCGGTGGTTGGCCCGGCCCAGCACCGGCATCAGCACCAGCGCGAGGGCGGTCAGCCCGATGCCGATCGCCGAGGTCTCGGCGTGCCGTTCGGCGGCCAGCTCGCGGATCGACTCGGCGGCGATGTACGGCGCGGTCAACCAGAACGACACCGCCACACCGCGTTGCGCGCGCCGCTCGGCCCGCTCGGAGCAGGCGCGCGCCCCGCTGAACCGCCACACCACCATGGCGCTGGCCAGCGCCTCCGACGCGCCACCCAGTGCCCAGCCGGTCAGGGCGACGGAGGACACCGACAACCCCTGCCACAGCCCGACGACACCCTCGACCAGCACCACCGCCAGGCTGATCCAGGCCAACCGCCGCGCCCGCGCGGCGCCGCGCCGCCAGTCGACGTCACGCGCCGCGCTGCTCCCGCACTGCTGCTCGAGGACAACCGAAGTGGTCATGGCGCGAGGCTAGCGGCGGCGCGGCGGGCCCCGCCGCCGCAACGCCCGGCCGTGATCGATCTGTGTCGCACCTCGCGACTCGCGCCGCGGCGCCGGTAGTTATTGTGGCTAACCAGTAGAGCGGAAGGGATTTCCTCCATGGCGCGCACCGACGACGACACCTGGGACCTGGCGACCAGCGTGGGAGCGACCGCCACCATGGTGGCCGCCGGGCGGGCCCGGGCCACCCGCGACGGGCTGATCGACGACCGGTTCGCCGAGCCGCTGGTGCGCGCGGTCGGCGTCGACTTCATGACCCGCTGGGCCGCCGGCGAACTGGACTCCGCCGACGTCGACGAGCCCGGCGCCCCGTGGGGCATGCAACGCATGACCGACATGCTCGCCGCCCGCACCCGCTACATCGACGCCTTCTTCGCCGAGGCGGGCGCCCAGAAGGATCCAGCCATCGACCAGGTGGTCATCCTGGCCTCCGGCCTGGACGCGCGCGCCTATCGGCTGGCGTGGGCGCCGGGCACCACGGTGTTCGAGATCGACCAGCCGCAGGTCCTCGAGTTCAAGGCCGCCACCATCGCCGAACTCGGCGCCCAGCCGACCGCCGAGGTGCGCGCCGTCCCCATCGACCTGCGCCACGACTGGCCGGCGGCGCTGCGCCAGGCCGGCTTCGACACCGGGCGACCCGCCGCCTGGGCGGCCGAGGGGCTGGTCGGCTTCCTGCCGCCCGAGGCCCAGGATCGCTTGCTGGACAACGTCACCGCCCTGTCCGCCGACGGCAGCCAGCTGGTGGCCGAGGTGTTCGCGAACACCGGCATCAACGGCGACGCCCTGAATGCCGCCAGCGAGAAGTGGCGACGCAACGGCCTGGACATTGCCCTGGGCGAGCTGGGCTTCCCCGGCGAGCGCAATGACGTGGCGACCTACCTGCAGCAGCGGGGCTGGCAGCCGGTCCGCACCCCGCTCAACCAGCTGCTGGCCAACGCCGGGCTGCCGCTGCAGTCGACCGACCCCGATGCGCCTTTCGCCCAGAACTACTACTGCACCGCGGTGCTGAACAAGACGGGGTAGACGATGCCGAACAGCAAGCCCGCCAAGCCACTTGACGGATTCCGCGTGCTCGACTTCACCCAGAACATCGCCGGCCCGCTGGCCGGACAGGTGCTGGCCGATCTGGGCGCCGAGGTCATCAAGATCGAGGCGCCCGTCGGTGAGGCCGCCCGGCACATCACGGCGGTGTTGCCCGGGCGCCCGCCGCTGGCCACCCTGTTCCTCCCCCACAACCGCGGCAAGAAGTCGGTGATGGCCGACCTGCGCAGCGACGAGGCCAAGGAACAGATCCTGCGACTGGTCGACACCGCGGACGTTGTGCTGGAAGGCTTTCGGCCCGGGGTGATGGAACGCCTGGGCCTGGGCCCCGACGAGCTGCAATCGCGCAATCCCAAGCTCATCTACGCGCGCCTTTCGGCCTACGGCGGCAACGGCCCGCAGGGCAGCCGACCGGGCGTCGACCTGATGGTGGCCGCCGAGTCGGGCATGACCACCGGGATGCCCACGCCCACCGGCAAACCCCAGATCATCCCGTTCCAGCTCGTCGACGCCGCCAGCGGTCACGTGCTGGCCCAGGCGGTGCTGGCCGCGCTGCTCAACCGCGAGCGCCACGGCGTCGCCGACGTGGTGCGGGTCGCCATGTACGACGTCGCGGTCAGCCTGCAGGCCAGCCAGCTGACCATCCACCTGAACAAGCCGACCGAGGCCCCCAAGCCAGATGCGCCAAAGACCAAGCGGCGCAAGGGCGTTGGATTCGCCACCCAGCCGTCGGACGCGTTCAAGGCCGCCGACGGCTACCTGGTGATCAGCGCGTACGTGCCCAAGCACTGGGACAAGCTGTGCGAGATCATCGGCCGCCCCGACATGCGCGACGACGAGCGGTTCATCGACCAGCGGGCGCGGGCGCTCAACTATCCCGAACTGACCGAGGAACTCGAGAAGGCGCTGGCCGCCAAGACCGCCGACGAATGGGTGCGGCTGCTGCAGGAGGGCGGCCTGATGGCCTGCCACGCCTACACCTGGAAGCAGGTGGTGAGCACCGCGCTGTTCGCCGAGAACGAGCTGGCCCTGCCGGTCGGCGAGGGCGAAGATCGGGTCACCGTAATCCGCACTCCCGCACGCTATTCCAGCTTCGAGGCCTTGTCAGCTGGGTGGGCCACCGACCCGCCCCCGGCCCTCGGCCAGCACACCGAGGAGTATCTGGGCGCAGCGCAGCCCACGCCGTAGGCGTTCACGGCGTCAGCTTGACCACCCGGTTGTTGCCGCGGTCGGCGACGTAGACGTTCTGGTCCTTGCCGACGGTCACCGCCAGCGGAGTGTTGAGCCCGTCGAACGGCATGACCGTCCCGGTGGTCGCGCCCGGAGCGTATTTCACCACGTCGCTCTTGTCGTGCTCGGTGACGTAGACGGTTCCGCTGTTGTCCACCGCGATGCCCCAGGGCACGGACAGGTCGTGGAATGGCAACTCCGACTGGGTGTTTGACGCCGCGTCGAGCTTGACCACCCTGTTGTTGTCGGTGTCCGCGACGTAGACGTTGCCCGCCGGGTCGACGGCCACCCCGTCCGGGTTGTTCAGCCCGTTGAACGGCAGCACGGTCTGGGTCGTGGACCCCGCTGCCATTTTCACCACCCTGCCGTTGCCGCGGTCGGCGACATACACGGCGCCCTGACTGTCGACCGCGACGCCCTCCGGGTAGTTCAGGCCGGTGAACGGCAGTTCCTTCTGACTGTTGGAGCCCGCGGCCATGCTGATCACCCGGTTGTTGAAATCGGCGACGTACACCGTTCCCGCGCCGTCGACGGCCAGGCCCTGTGGCTGGTAGAGCCCGTTGAACGGCAGCACGGTCGTGGCCTGCGAATCCGCCGCCAACTTCACCACCCGGCCGTACATGCCCTGGCTGGTGACGTAGACGTTGCCGGCGCTGTCCAGCGTCACGCCGCCCGGGGAGAGACGGAAGTCAATACCGTTGAAGGGCAACACACTTTGGCCGCCGGCCTGTTTGGAGGGTCCCGACGACCCGGTGGACAGGTAGCCGAGGACCGCCACGACGAACGCGACCAGCGCGACCAAAGCGATGGCGCCGACGATGATCCACTGCCTGCGTTTGTTGTCGGTCGGCGCGGCTGGGCGCCCGAAGTCCGGGGCGGGGGGATACGCGCGACCGGATGCCGTTGGGGCGGCGCGGATCAGCGACGGTCGAGGGCCGGACCGTTCGCTTTTCGCACCGCCCGCTGCCGGGGGCAGCGGGCCGGCCACGGTATCGGCGCTCGGCGACGCAGCGTACGCGCCCATTGCCGCGATCTGGCCGTCGCGCAGGATCGTGCTGGCCTTGCGCTGCTCGGCGGTGGTCAGCGCGTCGTGGGCGGCGGAGGCGAATTCGCCCGCGGTGCGATAGCGGTCCTCGGGGCGTTTGGCCATGCCCTTGGCGATCACCTGATCCAGGGCGGGCGGAAACGCGCCGGGGCGCAATTGGCTGGGCGGCGGGGCCGTCTTGGTCAGGTGCGCGGCGACCAGCCGTTCGACGGTGTCGGCCCGGTGGGGCGGCGAGCCGGTCAGGCACTCGCTCAAAACGCATGCGAGCGAATAGATGTCGACGCTATGGGTGACCTCGTCGTCGGTGAATCGTTCCGGGGCCATGTAGTAATACGTTCCGATAGCGGTCCCGACCTGGGTCAGCCCCGGATCCGACGCGGCCCGTGCGATGCCGAAATCCGCCAGGTAGGCGAAGTCGCTGGGGGTGACCAGGATGTTGCCCGGTGTGACGTCGCGGTGCGTGACCCCGGTGGCGTGCGCGGCGTCCAGCGCGGCGGCGACCTGGCTGATGATGGCGATCGCCCGCGGCGGGGCCAACGGCCCGTCCCGATGCAACAGCGTGGCCAGATTGACGCCGTCGACGAGGCGCATGTCCACGTAAAAGCGTCCGTCGAACTCGCCGTAGTCGTGGATCGGCACCACATGCGGTTCGGTCAGCCGTCCCGCAATATCGGCCTCGCGCTGCAGCCGCGCACGGAACTCCGGGTTGCCGGAAAACTGCTGCGAGATCAGCTTCAGGGCCACCATGCGACCCTTGCGGGTGTCCTCGGCCTCGTAAACCTCGCCCATGCCGCCCTGGCGCAGTAGTCGCACCAGCCGGTAGGGCCCGAACCACGACCCGACCCGCGCGGCCGGCGCGCCATCGCTCACCGTCGAGCCTCCTTACCGTCAGGAAATCGCATTGACCGCGCTCGACAGCTTCGCCGTGAACGAGCTGGGCAGCGGGATGGAACCGTACTGGTCCAAACCGTCCTGCCCCGGACCGATCGCCGCCCGCATGAACGCCTTCACCGCCGCGCCCGTGGCCGCGTCCGGGTACTTCGAGCAGACGATTTCATACGTCGCGAGCACGATCGGGTACGCGCCCTGCTGGGTCGGCTTGTAGAACGACGAGGTGTCCAGCACCAGGTCGTTGCCCTGGCCACTGACGGTCGCCCCGGCGATCGTCTTCTCGACGGAGTCCTTGGTGATCGGCACCGCGTCCGGGCCCGCCGACGTGATGATCGACGCCATGGTCAGCTGCTTGCCCACCGCGAAGGACCACTCGTTGTAGGTGATCGACCCGTCGGTGTTCTGCAGCAGTGCGGAGGTGCCGTTGTTCCCGCTGGCGCCCTGCCCGACCCCGCCGGTGAACATCTCGCTGGTGCCCTTGCCCCAGGCGCCGTTGGACGCGCCGTCGAGGTACTTCTGAAAGTTGGCGGTGGTGCCGGACTTGTCGCTGCGGAAGATGACCGCGATGGGCGTCGACGGCAGGTTCAGGCCCGGGTTGATGGCCTTCAGCGCCGGGTCGTCCCACTTGGTGATGGCGCCGTTGAAGATCTTCGCGACGGTGGGACCATCCAGCTTCAGCCCGTTTACCCCGGAGAGGTGGTAGGTGACCGCGATCGGCCCGAACACGGTGGGCAGGTCCCAGGCCGGCGAGCCGCATCGCTGCGCCGCCCGGTCGTACTGACCGGTCGAGGGGTCCAGGGGGATATCGGAACCGGCGAGGTCGGTCTGGTTGTTGAGGAACTGGGTCAGGCCGGCGCCGGAGCCGTTCGCGTTGTAGTCCAGCGTGTAGCCGGGGCAGGCGCGGACGTAGGCGTAGACGAACTGTTCGATCGCGTTCTGCTGCGCGGTCGAGCCGCTGTCTTTGAGCACCTTCTTGCCGCCGCAGTCCACCGACGCCGGCTTGCCCCCGGAGCCCAACGAGTTCGAGTGGTCGCCACAGCCCGTCAGCGCCAGGGCGGTCACGGCCGCCAGGCTCAGCGCTGTGCCGTATCGAGCGAACCTCACGCAACTCCTTCGCACCTCGCGGCGGGGGACGCCGGGAAAAGCCGCCGGCTACTGCCCAGGGGACAACAAAAGTTAACCAATCGTGAATATACAAACCCTTGACATCCAATAAGAGGTAACTGTGTGCCCGCTGTTCGCCGGGAGGCACGTAGCATCGAACGCTGATGAGAGGCCCAGAACCGTGTTCCTGCTGCTGATCGTGCTGAGCTGGTTGCTCGGCTGGTTATCGCGGCGGGCGCCGCGCGATCAGCTCCCGTTGCCCGGGAGCCGCACCACCTGAACGAAGAACTCGTCGATCTGCCGGACGGCCTTCATGAACTGATCGAGGTCGACGGGTTTGGTGACGTAGGCGTTCGCGTGCAGCTTGTAGCTCTTGAGGATGTCCTCCTCCGCCGAGGAGGTGGTGAGCACCACGACCGGGATGCGGGCCAGGTCGGGATCCGACTTGATCTTCTCCAGCAGCTGACGGCCGTCGTACTTGGGCAGGTTCAAATCGAGCAGGATGAGGTCGGGGCGCGGGGCGTCGGCGTATTCACCCCGCCGGTAGAGGTAGTTGAGGCCTTCCTCCCCGTCGTGGGCGACGTGCAGCCGGTTCTTGAGCTTGTTGTGCTCGAACGCCTCTCGCGTGATCAGCTCGTCGCCCGGGTCGTCCTCGACGAGCAGGATGTCGATCGCTCTGCCTTCGGGTGTCGTCATTGATGCGCTCCTTCCAAAGCGACCGGGTCTTCTTCGTCGACGGGTTCGGGCATGGGCAGGGTGAATTCGAACCGGGTCCCGTCGGTGTAGGACGTGTCGATCCGGACGGTGCCGCCGTGGTGCTCGATGATCTTCTTGACCAGGGCCAGGCCAACTCCGGTGCCGGCGTACACATCCCGGCCGTGCAGCCGCTGGAAGATCACGAAGACCTTGTCGGAGAACTCCTCGGGGATGCCGATGCCGTTGTCCGCCACGCTCAGCAGCCACTGCCCGTCGTGCGTGCCGGTGCCGGGCACGCATTCGATGACGATGCGGGGGCGACGATCCTTGTGCCGGAACTTGATCGCGTTGCCGACCAGGTTCTGCCACAGCATCGTCAGCAGCATCGGATCCCCGACGATCTGCGGGAGCGGCTCCGGGCGCACGATTTCGGCGTCAGCCTCCTCGATCGCCACGGCCAGGTTGGCCAGGCCGGCATCCAGCGTCGCGTCGAGGGCCACCTCGGTTTCGGTGGTGCCCAGCCGGCCGACCCGGGAGAAGGTGAGCAGGTCGTTGATCAGCGCCTGCATGCGCTTGGCGCCATCGACCGCGAAGCCGATGTATTCGATGCCGCGCTCGTCCAGCTGGTCGCCGTAACGCTTTTCCAGCAGCTGACAGAACGACGCGACCTTGCGCAGCGGCTCCTGCAGGTCGTGGGAGGCGACGTAGGCGAACTGCTCGAGTTCGGTGTTGGATCGGCGCAATTCGGCGGCCTGCTCGTCCAGTTGCGCCTGGGCGCTTTGCGACACCGCGAGCTCCTCGACCATGCGCTTGCGCATGTTCTCCACGTCGATCGCCATGTTCCGGATGTCCCTGGGCCGCCGCGGGGGCGAGATCGTCTCGTCGAAGTTGCCCTCGGTGATCCGCCGGCAGGCCGCGGCCAGCGCCGCGATCGGCCGGGTAATCGCCGCGCGACTGAGCAACCCCAGCGCCGTGGCGGCGCCGATGATTATCAGCACCGTGGCGCCCAGCACCCAGTCGCGCCAGCCGTTGATCTCGTTGAGCTCGTCGATGGCAGCCGTTCTGGCCACCGCGAGGTGCGTGTTCTGCGTTTCGAATAGTGCACGCAGATGATCGAATTTGACCTTGCCCATGTCGGCCGTGCGGGGGCTCACGTAGGTCGGGGTCCTGGGAGCCACGTTGGCGATCAGCGGCTCGGCATAGTTCGTCCGCCAGTCGGCGGCGGCGGCTTCCACCGCGTCCAGATCGGCCATCAGCTCCGCGCGGCCACCCACCAGACGCCGAACCTCGCTGGCCGCATCCTGTTCGGCGCGCTGCCCGTCGTAATACGGCGCGAGGAACTGCCGGTCCGCGGTGATCAGGTAGCCGCGCATGCCCGTCTCCTGGTCACGCACCGCCGACTGCAAACGCGCCGCTGCGACGCGCGCAGGCTGAATGTTCTGGGCCAACTCGCGCGACACCTCGTCGGTGCGGTGCAGTAACGCCGCGCCGACCAGCGCCCCGACCAGCACCGTGGCGCCCAAGATCCACAGCACGAGCGCCAGCCATCCCCGCACGGTGAGGTCGGTCAACCGATGCGGACGCGATGCCGTCACGGGGTCGTCCTCTCCAGCCGCAGCACGGCGATGTCATCGGTGAGGCCGCCGCGGGGCTGAGCGAGTTCCTGCGCCCCGTTGATCAGCGCGTCGACGAACTCGGGGCCGGGCCGGTTGGCGTGCCTGCGGGCCAGGGCGAGCAGGCCGTCCTCGCCGAGGCGTTGCGTGCCTTCGCCCGAATACCCCTCGTAGAGCCCGTCGGTCAGCAACAGCAGACCCTCACCCGCGCGCAGCTCCAGCCCCTCCTGCGGCCAGTGCCCGGCCCCCAGGCCCAGCGCCGGGCCACCCGGCGGCTCCAGCCACTGCACGGTCCCGCCGGCCTGCAGCAACATCCCGGGATGGCCGGCGCGGATGACGCTGACCCGCGGGCTGTCCGGGGAGATCTCCAGCGTGAGCACGGTCGCGAAAGTGCCGGTGCCGGTGCGTTCCGAGTACAAGACCCGCTCGAGCTGGCGCATCAATTCGACGCCGTGCACACCGGCGAAGGTGAGCGCGCGAAAGGCGATGCGCAGGGCCGCGCCCAGCGCCGCCTCGTGCGGGCCGTGCCCGGCGACGTCGCCGATCAGCACGTGCACGACCCGGTCGGGCGTCTGGACGACGTCGTAGAAATCCCCACACAGCAAAGCGTCTTCGCGGCTCGGCCGGTATCGGGCGACGATGTCGACGCCCGGGTTGTCCAGCAGCAGCGGCGACGGCAGCAGCCCGCGTTCCAGCAGCGCGTTCTCCCGGGCCCGCAGCTGCGTCGCGTGCAGATCGGCGGCGATCAGCTCGGCACGCTTGCGCTCGATCGCGTAGAGCAGCGCGCGGCGCAGCATCTCCGGCTCGACCCGGCCCTTGACGAGGTAGTCCTGGGCGCCGGCGGCGACGGCCGACGCCCCGAAGTATTCGTCGTTCAGCCCGGTCAGCACCACGATCGGGACGGTCGCGTCGAGGCTGGCGATGCGGTTCAACGCGTCGATCCCGCTGGCGTCGGGCAGGTGCAGATCCAGCAGCACGCAGTCGGGCCGCGCGGACACCAGCTCGCGTTCGGCGTGCGCCATCGACTTCGCCCACACCACGCGGATGTCGGTGACCGCGTCGGTGATCAGGTCTTCCACCAGCACCGCGTCGGCACGGTCGTCCTCGACCAACAGCAACGACAACGACTGCCAACTCGCCGTCGGGGTGGCTGCAGCGCGCGTCGGTATCAATTCCCGGCCATCTGTGAACGGGCAGCGGAAGTCATGTTCTGCACAGCAGACCCCCTTGCCGCGACAAGACCCTTTGCTCCGTGACGGTGGTCGGACGTGAGTCGGTGGCTGTTTACCGACCGTCGGTGTGGACTTCACGCACCGAGTGGAGATCCTAAGCGGTGCGGCTCGGCATTTCGCAAGAGCATCGCCGGAAGCCGATCAGCGCAGCAGCGCCCGTGACATCACGACGCGCTGAATCTGGTTGGTGCCCTCGTAGATCTGGGTGATCTTGGCGTCGCGCATCATCCGCTCGACCGGGAAGTCGACGGTGTAGCCGGCGCCCCCGAAGAGCTGCACCGCGTCGGTGGTGACCTCCATCGCGACGTCGGAGGCCAGGCACTTGGATGCGGCGGAGATGAAGCCCAGGTTGGATTCGCCACGCTCGGCGCGGGCGGCGGCGTGGTACACCATCAGCCGCGCGGACTCGACCTTCATGGCCATGTCGGCGAGCATGAACTGCACGCCCTGGTTGTCGCTGACCGGACGGCCGAATTGCTTGCGGTCCTTGGTGTAGGCGATGGCGGCGTCCAGCGCGCCCTGGGCGATGCCGACCGCCTGGGCGCCGATGGTGGGCCGGGTGTGGTCCAGCGTCGCCAGCGCGGTCTTGAAGCCGGTACCGGGTTCGCCGATGATCCGGTCACCCGGGATGCGACAGTTCTCGAAGTACAGCTCGGTGGTCGGCGAGCCCTTGATGCCCAGTTTCTTCTCCTTGGGCCCGACCGAAAAGCCCTCGTCGTCCTTGTGCACCATGAACGACGAGATGCCGTTGGCGCCCTTGTCCGGGTCGGTCACGGCCATCACCGTGTACCAGCTCGACTTGCCGCCGTTGGTGATCCAGCACTTGGCGCCGTTGAGGATCCAGTCGTCGCCGTCGGCCTTGGCGCGGGTCCGCATCGAGGCCGCGTCGCTGCCGGCCTCGCGCTCGCTCAGCGCGTAGGACGCCATCGCGGTTCCGTCGGCGATCGACGGCAGCACCTGCTTCTTCAGCTCGTCCGAGCCGCGCAGGATCAGCCCCATCGTGCCCAGCTTGTTGACCGCCGGAATCAGCGAGGCCGAGGTGTCCACGCGGGCGACTTCCTCGATCACGATGCAGGCGGCCACCGAGTCCGCGCCCTGCCCGCCGTACTCCTCGGGCACGTGCACGGCGTTGAAACCAGAGGCGATCAGCGCCTCCAGTGCCTCCTCGGGAAACCGGGAGTTCTCGTCCACGTCGGCGGCGTGCGGGGCGATCTCCTTTTCCGCCAGCGCGCGGATCGCGGCCCGCAATTCGGTGTGCTCCTCGGGCAATTGGAACAAATCAAAGGTGGGGTTTCCGGCCCATCCAGCCATCTCGGCCTCCTAATAACACTCTGCCGACATGCCCGGCTTCTCTGCGGGCGCGGCCCGCCTCGTCGCCAGGCTACTAGCCGGTAACTTTACCCTGACGCTGCTGCAGCGCCTCATCCTTGGCCCGCACGCTCTCGGCCAGCTGGTCCTGGAACTCCACGATCCGCGCCCGCAGCGCCGGGTCCGACGAACCGAGGATGCGCACGGCCAGCAGGCCCGCGTTGCGGGCTCCCCCGATGGAGACCGTGGCCACCGGGACGCCCGCGGGCATCTGCACGATCGACAGCAGCGAGTCCAGGCCGTCCAGGCGCGCCAGCGGCACCGGCACGCCGATCACCGGCAGCGGCGTGGCCGACGCGACCATGCCGGGCAAATGCGCGGCGCCCCCGGCGCCGGCGATGATCACCTCGATGCCGCGCCCGGCCGCGTCGCGCGCGTAGTCGAACATCACCTGCGGGGTGCGGTGCGCCGAGACCACCCGAACCTCGGCCGGCACGTCGAACTCGGCCAGCGCCGCCGCGGCGTCGGCCATCACCGACCAGTCGCTGTCGCTGCCCATGATCACGCCGACCCTGGCCCGATTAGTCATGTGGATCCCATCCGTCCGTCCACTGCGCGTGTGACAACCAGTGTGCCGCCAGCTCGGCGCGTTCCCGCAGCTTCGCGACGTAGTCCCGATCCGCCGGCTTGGAGCCGACGAAGTTGATGTGGCCGACCTTGCGGCCGGGTCGTTCCTGTTTGCCGTACAGGTGCACGCGGGCGTCGGGCATCCGCGCGAACAGGTGGTGCAGCCGCTCGTCGACGCTCATCCGCGGGATTTCGGGGGCGCCCAGCACGTTGGCCATCACCGTCACCGGGGCCAGGGCGTCGGTGTCGCCGAGCGGATAGTCCAGCACCGCACGCAGATGCTGCTCGAACTGGCTGGTGCGCGACCCGTCCATGGTCCAGTGCCCCGAGTTGTGCGGCCGCATCGCCAGCTCGTTGACCAGCAGCTCGCCGTCCCCGGTCTCGAACAGCTCGACGGCGAGCACCCCGACCACGCCGAGCTCGCCCGCCAGCCGCAGCGCCAGCTGCTGCGCGGCGGCGGCCTGCTCGCCGGACAGCTCCGGCGCGGGCGCGATCACCTGCACGCAGATCCCGTCCCGCTGCACGGTCTCGACGACCGGCCACGCCGCACCCTGGCCGAACGGCGACCGGGCCACCAGGGCGGAAAGCTCGCGGCGCAGGTTCACCTGCTCCTCGGCCATCACCGGCACCCCATCGGCCAGGAACGCGGTCGCGATCTCGCGGGCGTGCAACGGGTCGCGCGCCATCCGCACCCCGCGCCCGTCGTAGCCGCCGCGGACCGCTTTGACGACCACCGGGCCGGCGATGCGCCGCGCGAAGGCGTCCAGTTCGTCGACGCTGCCGATCTCGGCGTAGCGCGGCACCGGGACGCCGAGGGCCTCGAGGCGGCGGCGCATGACGAGCTTGTCCTGGGCGTGCATCAGGGCCTGCGGCGGCGGC
>NZ_LZMG01000278.1:0-18585 GCF_001673615.1 Mycobacterium sp. 1245499.0 | reverse complement strand
AAGTGCGCCTCGTCACCGATCGGGTCACCGCCGACCACGGCGATCCCCAGCCGCGTCCGGTAGGCCAGCGCCGCGGTCCCGTCGGCGGTGAAGTGGTAGCTCTTGCCGGTCTGCATGGTGAACGGCGCCAACGCATCGCCGGCGGTCGCGTCGATCAACTTCCACAACCGCGGCAGGTCACCCGGCCGCGGATGGGAGGTCGTCGGCCACATCAACACCATGCCTGAGCTGGCGATCACCACGTCGCCGAGCAGATCGAAGGACAACACATGCAAACCCAGTCCCGCCAGCACGAAGAAGGCCGCGGCGGCCGCGTGCATCGTGGTCACGGGCCGGCCCAAAAAGATGCCGCGGGCCATCCAGGCCACCGCCACCAGCACCGTCAACGACCACGCCAACCGGTCGGTGTACTGCCAACTGGGTTGGCTGTGGTGGCGGGCGAGGATCTCGATGAGCCAGCACGCCGCGCCGAACAGCGCCAGAGCGCCGAGCAAGCGGGCCGCGAGTGAATCGACCGAAACGACAACGCGTTCGCGCGCGCGGGGCCTCGCTACCGTGACGCCCACCACCGGCCCGTTCACACCCACCTCCCGATGCGCTGACAACAGCTGGGCGGCTTGGTTGCCGCCTCTGCACCGAATACCCGGCTACGTTAAAGCTACGCCGCATCACGGCCATTACAAGGCGGAATTAGCGCGGAGATTTCGCGGCTATCGGGTCACGTTTTAACGACGGGAAGAAGGGAAGTATTTCAGCACGCCTTCTTGCACCACCGTGGCCAGCGGCAGGCCGGACCGGTCGAAGAAGTGCCCGGTGCCCAGCCCGCGCGAATCGGCCGCGACCGGTGACGATGTGGAGTACAACACCCAGTCGTTGAAGTCGACCTGCCGATGAAACCAAATGGAATGATTGGCCGACGCGGCGAATATGCGGTCGAATCCCCAGGAAAGACCGTGCGTGGTGATAACCGAGTCCAAAACGGTGGTGTCCGACGAATACACCATTGTTGCCGTGTGCAATACGGGGTCGTCGGGAATCTCCCCCAACGCCTTCACCCAGACCCGATTGTGCGGCAGCCGCTCGCCCTTCGTGCGCATCACCCAGGCGGGGTCGTTGGTGTACCGCCATTCGATGGGCTGCAGGGCGTTGACGAAGTGCGGAACGGTCTCCTCGTAACCGCGCAACAGTTCGCCGATGGTGGGCTGCGTGTGCGGTTCGGCCACCTCCGGCGGCTGGACGCCGTGTTCGAGGCCGCGGCCCCCGGCCATGTAGGAGATCAGCGCCGAGCTCAACAGCGTGCCGTCCTGCACCGCATCGACGCGCCGGTTGGCGAAGCGGCGCTCGTCGCGCAGCCTGGTCACGCGGAATTCGATGTCCTTGGCGGTGTCGCCCCCGTTGATGAAGTGCACCGACAGCGCGCTCGGCGGCAGGTCGTCACGAACCAGGCTGCGGCTGCTCGCGACGAACGACTGCGACATGAGCTGACCACCGAATGTTCGCATGGGGTTCTTGCTCGGATGCGAGCCGATGAACAGGTCGTCCTCGACGCGCTCGAGGTCGAGTGTCGCCAGCAGTTCGGTGAAGTCCGAATGGGTCGGTATTGCGGCTTGTTCCGCCGCGTACGGCTCCTGGGGCTCACAGCCGGCCGGCACACGCTCTCCTCGCGCTAGACGTCGTCCTCCCCGATCCGGTGCACATGGATGAGGTTGGTTGACCCTACTGTGCCAGGTGGCGCACCGGCGACGATGACCACCAGGTCGCCACGCTTGTAGCGACCTAGTTCCAGGAGCGACTTGTCGACCTGGCGGATCATGCCGTCGGTCGAGGTCATCATCGGGACGATGAACGTCTCGGTGCCCCAGGTCATGGCGAGTTGGCTGCGCACCTCGGGCCACGCGGTGAAGGCCAGCAGCGGCAGCGGGGTGTGCAGGCGCGCGAGGCGCTTGACCGTGTCGCCGGACTGGGTGAACGCGACGAGCGCCTTGGCGTCCAGCCGCTCGCCGATGTCGCGGGCCGCATACGAGATCACCCCGCGTTTGGTGCGGGGCACGTGCGTCAACGGCGGGGCGGCCGTCGAATTGTCCTCGACGGCGCAGATAATGCGCGCCATGGTCCGCACGGCCGCCATCGGGTACTTGCCCACCGAGGTTTCCCCGGACAGCATCACCGCGTCGGCGCCGTCGAGGACGGCGTTGGCGACGTCGGAGGCCTCGGCGCGAGTGGGTCGTGAGCTCTCGATCATCGAATCCAGCATCTGGGTGGCGACGATGACGGGTTTCGCGTTCTCCCGGGCCATCTGGATGGCCCGCTTCTGCACCAGCGGAACCTCTTCCAGGGGCAGCTCGACACCGAGGTCGCCGCGGGCCACCATGATGGCGTCGAACGCCAGCACGATGGCTTCCAGGTTGTCGACGGCCTCCGGCTTCTCCAGCTTCGCGATCACCGGCACCCGCCGGCCCACCCGGTCCATCACCTCGTGCACCAACTCGACGTCGGATGGCGAACGCACGAAGGAGAGCGCGACCAGGTCGACGCCGAGTTCCAGCGCGAAGGTGAGGTCCTCGATGTCCTTCTCCGACAAGGCCGGTGCGGACACGTTCATGCCGGGTAGCGAAATGCCCTTATTGTTGCTGACCGGCCCGCCCTCGACGACGGTGCAGATGACGTCGTCCCCCTCGATGCCTTCGATCACCAGGCCGACCTTGCCGTCGTCGACCAGAATCCGGTCGCCGACGGCGGCGTCGGTGGCCAGCTTCTTGTAGGTGGTCGACACCCGGTCGTGGTCGCCCTCGCAGTCCGCCACGGTGATCCGGACGGTTTCGCCGTCGGCCCAGTAGGTGGGACCGGTGGCGAAACGCCCCAACCGGATCTTGGGGCCCTGCAAGTCGGCGAGTACGCCGACGGCGCGGCCGGTGGCGTCGGAAGCCGAACGGACGCGCTCGTAAGCGGCCTTGTGATCCGAGTAGTCGCCGTGGCTGAAGTTCAGCCGGGCAACGTCCATTCCGGCTTCAACCAGGGCCTGGATCGACTCATCCGAATTGGTCGCAGGGCCAAGGGTGCAGACGATCTTTCCGCGTCTACTCACGCCGACCCAGCATAGTCGTGTGCGACCCCCACGGCCCGCAGATGGCGGACGCCGGGCAGTGTGCTCTTACCCACCAAGAACGGTGGGAAACAGCGGGAAGGCGGGCAGGTTACGCAGCGCCGCCCACGCGATCGTCGCGGCCACGACCGCCAGCAACGCCGCGCGCGACGGCAAAGCCCTGCCGCGGGCGCGGCGGACCAGCGCCCACATTGCCAGCAGCGGGATTCCTACCAGCAGGAAGACGTTGTCGTGGACGGCGGCCAGCAGGTCACCGTGCAATAGGTCATACGTCATCCGCAGCCCACCGCAAAACGGGCAGTTCCAGCCGGTGAGCATCCTGAACGGGCACGGCGGGTAGATCGAACTGGGACTGTGGGGGTCGGCCAGGGCGACATAGGTGAGCGCGCCGCCCAGCGCCAGGCCGGTTCCGGCCGAGATGACGAGGCGATGACGCCCCATCCCATCCGGATGGGAGTGTCCCGGGGCGTGCGCGGGCGAGTGGGGTTGGGTCATCGAGCAGCTGACCCTGCGGTGGTCACGCTTTTCAGGATGCCAGATCCGGTGCGCCCGGGCCGATGAAATGGGGCGGCACTCGGCGGTCAGCGGCCCAGGCGGTTGCGCAGGCGCGAGCCCCAGCGCCGCCGCGCTTCCGGTTGAGCCGGGGCCGTTTCGATGGCGGGTTCGGGCTGTGGCTTCTCGGCTTCCGGCTCTTCGGCTCCCGGTTCTTCGGATGCGGGCTCTTCGGCTTCCGGCTCTTCGGATTCCGGTTCTTCGGCTTCCGGCTCTTCAGCTTCGGGCTCTTCGGCCTCGGCCTCTTCAGCTTCGGGCTCTTCGTCTTTCGCTTCGGGTTCCTCGGCTTCGAGCTCTTCCGGTTCCTCGTCGTCGGCCTCGAGCTCCGCTGCCTCGAGCTCGGCCGCGTCGGCTTCCTCCGCACCGGAATCCGCGGCCACCGTCTCGGTCGCGGCCTCGTCAGCCGCCGCCTCGACCTCCGGTTCCTCGGATTCCTCCGCGGGCTCGGGCTCTTCGGCCTCGACCTCGGCGGGTTGCTGCTCGGTGACGGCCTCCGCCGAGTCCGCCACCGGTTCTTCGACTTCCGGCTCGGCGGCGGGGATCTCGTCGGAGTCCGCCGCCTCTTCGCGGCCTGCCGGCGCATCGGCCGCGGCAACGGCGCCGGCACCGGCGGCAGCCGTCGTCGCCGCCACCGTCGCGGGCTCGGCGTCCGACTCGGCCTGCGCCTCTTCCTCCTCGAGGTATTCGTTGCCGCGCAGGCTCTCGGGATCTTCGCGCCCCTTGGGCGCCGCCATCAGATACACCACGGCACCGATGAACACGAAAGTCGATGTGAACGAGTTGATCCGGATGCCCGCGATGTGGGTGGCGGTGTCGTCGCGCAGCAGCTCGACGCAGAACCGCCCGACGCAATAGCCCGCCACATATAGCGCGAACAACCGGCCGTGGCCCAGCGTGAAGCGCCGGTCGGCATAGATCAGGACCACGAAAATGAGCAGGTTCCAGAGTAGTTCGTAGAGGAACGTCGGCTGCACCACGAAAGCGATCTGGCCCGTCGAGATGCCGTCCAGCGAATGCGGGTCGATGTACCCGGTGGGGTCGCGGCGGTAGAACACCTCCAGACCCCAGGGCAGCGTCGTTTCGCGGCCGTAGAGCTCCTGGTTGAAGTAATTACCGAGCCGGCCGATCGCCTGCGCCAGAATGATTCCCGGAGCCAGCGCGTCGGCGAAGGCCGGAAGCGGAATCCCGCGCCGGCGGCAGCCGATCCAGGCGCCGACGCCGCCCAGCGCCACCGCGCCCCAGATGCCCAGGCCGCCGTCCCAGATCCGCACGGCCGCCCCGAGTCCCGCGCCGCCGGGGCCCCAATAGGTTCGCCAGTCGGTGGCCAGGTGGTAGAGCCGACCACCGATCAAGCCGAATGGCACCGTCCACAGCGCGATGTCGTAGATCACGCCGCGCTCGCCACCGCGCGCCTCCCAGCGCCGATCACCGATCAGTAGCGCCGCCACGATGCCGGCGATGATGAACAGCGCGTAGGCCCGGATGGGCAACGGCCCCAGGTGCCAGACACCCTGCGGCGGGCTCGGGAAGTAGGCCAGCAGCTTTGTCACGAGGCGGACGCCCCCCGACGGACACCGGCCGCGAGTTCCTCAGTCAGCGTGCGCAATGCAGTCAATCCCCCGTCCCCCAACGCCGTCACCAGCGCCGACCCCACGATGACACCGTCGGCGTAGCTGCCGATCTGGGCGGCTTGCTCTCCCGACCGGACCCCCAGGCCGACACCGACGGGTATGTCCGATATCTCTTTGACCCTGCCCACCAACTCGGGGGCGGCGTTGGACACGACGTCACGCGCCCCCGTCACGCCCATCGTCGAAGCGGCATAGACGAATCCGCGCGACGCCTCGACCGTCACCGCCAACCGCTGCGGCGTCGAGGACGGCGCCACCAGGAAGATCCGGTCCAGGCCGTGCCCCTCGGATGCCGCCAGCCACTGCGCGGCTTCGTCGGGGATGAGATCGGGGGTGATCAGGCCGTACCCTCCGGCCGCTGCCAGATCCCGGGCGAACGCGTCAACGCCGTAGCGCAACACGGGGTTCCAGTAGGTCATCACCACCGCATGCCCACCGGCGGCGCTGATCGCCTCGACCGCGGCAAGGGTGTCGCGCACGCGCACGCCGGCGTGCAGCGCGGCCTCCGTCGCCTTCGCGATGGTGGGGCCGTCCATGCCGGGATCGGAATAGGGCACCCCGACTTCGATGATGTCGCAACCCGATTCGACCAGTGCGGTCATTGCGTTCACGGACGTCGGCACGTCGGGATAACCGGTGGGCAGATAACCGATCAGCGCCGCCCGATTGTCGTTGCGGCAGCCGTCGAAGATCGACTGAAGTCTGCTCGCTTCGCTCTGCTTGACGGTCATCGATCGCTGGACCCCAACAGCCCGAACCACTTCGCGGCCGTCTCGACGTCCTTGTCACCGCGCCCGGACAGGTTCACCACGACGATCGCCCCCTGCCCCAATTCGGGTCCCAATTTCAGCGCGCCGGCGACGGCGTGCGCCGATTCGATCGCCGGGATGATCCCTTCCGTGCGGCACAGCACGCGGAACGCATCCATCGCCTCCGAGTCGGTGATCGGACGGTACTCGGCGCGCCCGATCTCGCGCAGGTACGCGTGTTCGGGACCCACACCCGGATAATCGAGACCCGCTGAGATGGAATGGGATTCGATGGTCTGCCCGTCGGAGTCCTGCAGCAGATACGAGAACGACCCCTGAAACGCGCCGGGCGAGCCGCCGCTGAAGGTCGCGGCGTGCCTTCCGGTTTCGACACCGTCGCCGGCCGCCTCGAAACCGACCAGCCGCACGCCCGGATCGTCGATGAAAGGGTGGAAGATGCCGATGGCGTTGGATCCACCGCCGATACAGGCCACCACGGCGTCGGGCAAGCGTCCGGCCTGGGCCTGGATCTGGGCGCGCGCCTCGAGGCCGATGATCCGCTGAAAGTCGCGCACCATGGCGGGAAAGGGATGCGGGCCGGCCGCGGTGCCGAAGCAGTAGAAGGTGTTGTCGGCATTGGTAACCCAATCCCGAAACGCCTCATTGATGGCGTCCTTGAGCGTTTTCGAGCCGCTGGCGACCGCGACGACCGTCGCTCCCAGCAAGCGCATCCGTGCGACGTTGAGCGCCTGGCGCTCGGTGTCCACCGCACCCATGTAGATCACGCATTCCAGGCCCAGCAAGGCACACGCGGTGGCGGTGGCGACGCCGTGCTGCCCGGCCCCGGTCTCGGCGATCACCCGCTTCTTGCCCATGCGCTGCGCCAGCAACGCCTGACCGAGCACGTTGTTGATCTTGTGAGAACCGGTGTGGTTCAAATCTTCTCGCTTGAGGAAGATCCGTGCGCCGGCCTGTTCGGACAGCCGCGGCGCCTCGTACAGCGGTGAGGGCCGGCCGGCGTAATGCGCCTGCAGGTAATCGAGCGTGTCCAGGAAATCCTGGTTGACCCGTTCCTTCTCGTAGGCGGCGGTGACCTCTTCGATCACGGCCATCAACGCCTCGGCGACATAGCGGCCGCCGTAGACGCCGAAATGGCCACCCGCATCCGGTTCGTGGCGGGTGGGTTCGGCGATGGCTGCGCTCGGATGCGGAAGGTCCGGGCGGGACAGGTCCACCATCACCAATGCTCTACGCGGGGATGGCTCATGGCGTTCAACGTATCAGCGCAGGGGCTCTTCAGTGACGAAGCGACTAGCGAGCCGGTTTCGGACAGGACGGATGGGTGCCCGCGGTGACCAGGTCGGCAACCGCGGCGCGCGGGTCACCGCTTTTGACCAGACCTTCGCCGACCAACACGGCGTCGGCACCCGCACCCGCATACGCCAGCAGGTCTGCGGTACCGCGCACACCGGATTCGGCAATCCTGATCACGTTGCTGGGCAGCCCGGGTGCGATGCGCGCGAAGCAATCCCGGTCCACCTCCAGCGTCGCCAGGTCGCGGGCGTTGACGCCGATTACCTTGGCGCCGGCCTTGAGCGCCCGGTCGGCTTCTTCTTCGGTGTGCACCTCGACGAGCGCCGTCATGCCCAGCGATTCGGTGCGATCCAGCATCGACACCAGCGCCGACTGCTCCAGCGCGGCGACGATGAGCAGCAGCATGTCGGCGCCGTGCGCACGCGCTTCGTGAATCTGATAGGGCTGCACGACAAAGTCTTTGCGCAGAATCGGGATCGAGACCGCCGCGCGCACCGCGTCGAGGTCGTCGAGCGAGCCGTGAAAACGTCGCTCCTCAGTCAAGACGCTGATGATGCGGGCGCCACCGTCTTCGTAGGCGCGGGCCAGCTTGGCCGGATCGGCAATGGTCGCCAGGGAGCCCGCCGACGGGCTGGCGCGCTTGACTTCGGCGATGACGCCGATTCCCGGCTCGCGCAGGGCGGCCATCACGTCGCGTGGCGGCGGCGCGGCCGCCGCGGCGGCTTTGATCTCGGACAGGCTGATGAGCGCTTCCCGCGCGGCAACGTCGGCCCGGACTCCCTCGAGGATGGAGTCAAGCACGGTTGCCGGACTCATGCCTGTCGTTTCCCTTCGCCCTGTTCGTCCGCTGTCATCCCACGGCCACTTTGGTGTCCCCAGCCGATCGCGACGACGTGAATGAAGGGTAGCGGCCCGCGGCTTGCGGCCCGTCACCGACCCTCGGTGTCAGACCCACCCGCCCGATCGGTCGGGTCGCGCCCCTCGTCAAGCGCGTCCCAGATCGTCCGCTCCGACATTCCCGGCGTCTCCGGCTGCTCCAGCATCGCCCCGTCGGCCTCTTCGCGTTGCACAATCGACCGGCGCGTCGCCGGTGTCGCGTACTTTCGTGCGCTCGAGCGGGCGGATCGCGAGTCCGACGCGGATCGCATGAGCAGTACGGCCGCGATCAGCGTGCACGCCGCGGCCACCACCGTGACGCCGGCGCCCCAGTACCGCCGTTCGCTTCCGACCAGCGTCATCACCGACACGTGGGCCAGCTCGGCGCCGCGGACCGCCACGTCGGGCAGCGCCCACAGGCTGATCCCGAGGTAGCCGACCGCCAGGCTGACCACCGCCAGCAGCCCCGCGAGTGCGCGCAGCAGCCATCCCCGCACGGCGATGGCGGCGACGGCCCCGGCCAGCAGCAGCAGCGCCAACGGCAACAGCGCCGTCGACCAGGCGCCGCCGGCCAAAGTCACCTGTTTGGGCGGCCCCAGCCCGTCGAACGAGCGGATGACGACCCACGGCAGCCGCGAGGCCACCCACAACGCCCCCGCGGCGACCACCAGGACGATCTGGGCAATCCGGATCAGCCAGCGGCCGGTCGGCCGACCGGTGTCCGCGCCGGCCTCACTCATCGGACCCGGGTTCGGTCAGCGTCTCGGCGGCGGCGATCGCGCTGAGCACCGCGCGGGCCTTGTTCGTCGCCTCGGTGTACTCGTAGGGGCCGTTGGAGTCCGCCACCACCCCGCCCCCGGATTGCACGTACGCGGTGCCGTCGCGCATCAGGGCGGTGCGGATGGCGATCGCGAAGTCGGCGTTGCCGGCGAAGTCCAGGTAGCCGACCACGCCGCCGTACAGGCCGCGGCGGGTCGTCTCCACCTCTTCGATCAGCTCCATGGCCCGGACCTTCGGCGCGCCGGACAGGGTGCCGGCCGGGAAGCAGGCCGTCACCGCATCCAGCGCGGTCCGGCCCTCGTCGAGCGTGCCGGTCACCGTCGACACCAGGTGCATGACGTGGCTGTAGCGCTCGATGTGGCTGTAGTCCTCGACGCGCACGGTGCCCGGCGCGCAGACCCGCCCCAGATCGTTGCGGCCCAGATCGACCAGCATCAGGTGCTCGGCGCGTTCCTTCTCGTCGGCCAACAGCTCCTTTTCCAGCAGGTGATCCTCCTCGTCGGTGTCGCCGCGCCACCTGGTTCCCGCGATCGGGTGGGTGGTCGCGACGCCTTCGCAGACGGTGACGAGCGCTTCCGGGCTGGAGCCGACGATCGAAAAGTCGGTTCCGCCAGCGTCATTCGGCACATGCAGCAGATACATGTAGGGGCTCGGATTGGTGACCCGCAACATCCGATACACGTCGATCGGGTCCACCTGGGTGTCCATCTCGAACCGTTGCGAGGGCACCACCTGGAACGCTTCGCCCGCGGCGATCTGTTCGACGAGGTAGTCGACGATCTTGCCGTACTCCTCGACGCTGCGCTGCGCGCGGTAGCGCGGCTCGGGCCGCTCGAACGTGCCGACCGTCGACGGCAACGGCTGACCCAGCGCCGCGGTCATCACGTTCAGGCGGGCGATCGCGTCGTCGTAGGCCTCGTCGAAGCCGTCCTGGGTTCCGTTCCAGTTCACGGCGTTGGCGATCAGCGTGATGGTCCCCTCGTGATGATCGACCGCCGCCACATCCGTGGCCAGCAGCAGCAACATGTCGGGGAGCTTCAGGTCGTCGACGGCCAGCTCGGGCAGCCGTTCCAGGCGCCGCACCATGTCGTAGGCGAAGAACCCGACCATGCCGCCCGACAGCGGGGGCAGCCCCTCGAGCGGGCCGGTGGCCAGCACTTCCAGGGTGGTGCGCAGGGCCTGCAGCGGGTCGCCCCCGGTCGGCGCGTCCCGTGGCACCACGCCGAGCCAGACGGCTTCACCGTCGCGCACGGTCAGCGCCGACGGCGATCCCGCGCCGATGAACGACCACCGCGACCAGGACCGGCCGTGCTCGGCGGACTCCAGCAGGAAGGTGCCCGGGCGGTCGGCGGCGAGTTTGCGGTAGGCCGACAGCGGAGTCTCGCTGTCGGCCAGCACCTTGCGGGTCACCGGGACCACACGGTGCTCGGCCGCCAGCTGGCGAAAAGCCTCTCGTGAGGTCGTCGCGGCAGGGTGGGCGTGCACCGATCCATCCTTCCAGACGCGTGGAAACCCGAGCGGGACAGCGTCCGGCGTAGCGTGTCCGCCATGAAACCTGGTGACACCGTCGCGGACTTCGAACTGCCCGATCAGACCGGGACGCCGCGCAAGCTCAGCGAACTGCTCTCCGGCGGGCCCGTTGTGCTGTTCTTCTACCCGGCCGCGATGACGCCCGGCTGCACCAAGGAAGCGTGCCACTTCCGCGACCTGGCCGCCGAGTTCGCCGCGGTCGGCGCTAACCGGGTGGGCATCAGCGCCGACGCCGTGCCCAAGCAGGCCAAGTTCGCCGACCTGCAGAAGTTCGACTACCCGCTGCTGTCGGACACCGACGGCGCCGTCGCCACCCAGTTCGGCGTCAAGCGCGGCCTGCTCGGCAAGCTGATGCCGGTCAAGCGCACGACGTTCGTCATCGACACCGACCGCACGGTGCTCGAGGTGATCTCCAGCGAATTCAACATGAACGGCCACGCCGACAAGGCGCTGGCGACGCTGCGGGGCCGCGCGTAGCGGTCAGGGGTTGATCGCCAAGAACACGTAGGCGGCCAGCAGCACCAGATGTACCTCGCCCTGCAGGCGGGTCGCCCGCCCGGGCACCACCGTCAGCATGCTGATCACGACCGTCAGGGCAAGCAACACCAGCTGGATGGCGCCGAGGCCGAGCACCAGCGGCCCCTTGAGCCAGATCGACGCCAGCGCGATCGTCGGGATGGTGAGCCCGATGCTGGCCATCGCCGAGCCGTACGCCAGGTTCAGGCTGATTTGGATGCGGCCCTTTCGCGCCGACCGAGCCGCCGCGAGCGTCTCGGGCAGCAGCACCAGCGCCGCGATGATCACGCCCACGAACGACTGCGGCAAGCCCGCCATCACCACCGCGTGTTCGACGGCCGGTGATTCCTCCTCGGCCAGGCCGACCACCGCCACCAGCGCGCAGAGCAGCAGCACCAGGCTGCTCAGCGCCTGCCGCCTGGTGGGTGGATCCGCGTGACTCTCGTCCTCGAACACGCGCTTTTGGCCCCTCTGCGCGATCGGCAGAAAGAAATCGCGGTGCCGCATGGTCTGGGTGAACACGAACAGCAGGTACACCAAGAGCGTGGCGATCGCGGCGAAGCCGAGCTGGCTGGGGGTGAACTCCCTGCCCGGGCGCCCGGTGGTGAAGGCGGGCAAAACCAGGCTCAACGTGGCCACCGTGGTGACCGAGGCCAGGGCGGCTCCAGCGCCTTCGGCGTTGAACAGGGTCACGCCATAGCGTCGGGAGCCGAGCAGCAGCGATAACCCGGCGATCCCGTTGGTGGTGATCATCAGCGCGGCGAATGCGGTGTCCCTGGCCAGCGTCGCGGCTTCGTTGCCGCCGGATGTCATCAGGGTGACGATGAGGGCCACCTCGATGATGGTGACCGCGGCCGCGAGTATCAGCGACCCGAAGGGCTCGCCGACCCGGTGGGCGACCACCTCCGCGTGGTGCACCGCGGCAACCACCGCACCGATGAGAAACAGCGCCGCCACCCCGACAAGAACCGGTCCCAGTTTCTCGCCCCAGATCACTGCCAGCACGATGACGGAAAGCACCGGCACAACGATGTTCCAGGACAGCCATTTCGACATTGACTGCCATTCTTGTCGATGTCATGGCCCCATGTGCGCGGAAGGTGACCCTAGACACGTCCGGACATGCTGGACGGCTCGGTGCCGGCTGGTCCGTCGGGTCAGCTCGGCGGGGGCAGCAGCTCGTCGGCGTCGAAGCAGCTGTGGTCACCGGTGTGACACGCCCCACCGACCTGGTCGACCGTCAGCAGCACGGTGTCGCCGTCGCAGTCCAGCCGCACCGAGTGGACGTACTGGGTGTGACCGGACGTCGCCCCCTTGATCCACTGCTGGCCGCGGGACCGCGAATAATAGGTCGCCTCACGGGTTTCCAGGGTGCGGGCCAGCGCCGCGTCGTCCATCCAGGCGACCATCAGCACGTCGCCGCTGCCGCGCTCCTGCACGACGGCGGCGAACAGGCCGTCGGCGTTGCGCTTCAGCCGGGCCGCGATCTTCGGGTCGAGCGTCATCGGGCCATCCTTACCGCGATTCCCGCCTCGGCCATGGCCGCCTTGACCTGCCCGATGGTCAGCTCCCGGAAGTGGAACACGCTGGCGGCCAACACCGCGTCGGCGCCGGCCGCGACCGCCGGCGCGAAGTGCTCGGCCGCCCCGGCGCCGCCGCTGGCGATCACCGGGACCGTGACCGCCGAACGCACCGCCTGCAGCATCTCCAGGTCGAACCCCGCTTTGGTGCCGTCGGCGTCCATCGAGTTCAGCAGGATCTCCCCCACCCCCAAATCGGCTCCGCGCGAAGCCCATTCGACCGCGTCGAGACCGGTGCCCCGGCGCCCGCCGTGGGTGGTGACCTCCCAGCCCGACGGCGTCGGCACGGCCCCCGGGGGCACCGTGCGGGCATCGACGGACAGCACGATGCACTGGGAACCGAACTGCCGTGCCATCTCGGCCAGCAGCTCGGGCCGGGCGATCGCGGCGGTGTTGATGGAGACCTTGTCGGCGCCCGCACGCAGCAGGACGTCGACGTCGGCCACGGTGCGCACGCCGCCGCCGACGGTCAGCGGGATGAAAACCTGCTCGGCCGTGCGGCGCACCACGTCGAGCATGGTCGCCCGTCCCGACGACGACGCCGTCACGTCGAGGAAGGTGAGCTCGTCGGCGCCTTCGGCGTCATAGGCGGACGCCAGCTCCACGGGATCGCCCGCGTCCCGGAGGTTTTCGAAGTTGACGCCCTTGACCACGCGGCCGCCGTCGACGTCCAGGCACGGGATCACCCGCACCGCCAGGCCCTTGGGACTCGGGGGCATCTCAGTAATCTTCCGGTCGGCCGGTGGCGCGCAGGATTTCCAGGATCTCGGCGTGGGCGTCGGGGCCCGCCGCCAGCGCGGAATCCGACGAGGGGGTCCACGGCTGCCCGGCCAGGTCGGTGACGACACCGCCGGCGGCTCGCACCAGCGCGACCCCGGCGGCGTGATCCCACACGTGGCCGCCGAAACTTACTGCCGCGCCTAATATTCCGTCGGCGACGAACGCGAGGTCGAGTCCGGTGGAGCCGTGCATGCGCAATCGCGACGAGACCCGACTCAGGTTCTCCAGCAACGCGATCCGGTAGCGTCCCGGGAACCGGCCCCGCGCGTCCGCGCTGAACGACCCGGCGCCGACCAGGGCGTCGGCCAGGTCGATGGAGGTCAGCGGCGGCTGCGGCACCCCGTTCTTGCGGAACGGTCCGCCCGCCACCGCGGTGTAGCGCTGGTCGAAGAACGGCAGCCAGGTCAGCCCGGCCACCGGGTCGCCGTGGTGCAGCAGGCCCAACAAGATCCCGGCCATCGGCGATCCGGCCGCGTAGTTGAAGGTGCCGTCGACGGGGTCCAACACCCACACCCACGGGGAGTCGACGGCCGAACCGCCGAACTCCTCGCCGTGCACCCCGATCCCGGTGACCTCGACGAGCGCGGCGACCACCTGACGCTCGATCGCGAGGTCGACGTCGGTGGCAAAGTCGTTGCCCTTCTTGCGGACCGCGGAATCGGCGCGGTGCCCGGACAGAAACGGCTCGGCCGCGTCGTCGAGGATCGCCGACGCCTGGGCCACCAACGTGTGCACGTCCATGCGGCGCTACTCCGCCACCGCGGCCAGCGCCTGCGGCAAGGTGAACCGCCCGGCGTAGAGGGCCTTGCCCACGATGGCGCCCTCGACACCGCGGCCGGTGAGGGTGGCGATCGCGCGCAGGTCGTCGAGGCTGGACACGCCGCCGGAGGCGATCACCGGGGCGTCGGTGCGCTCGGCGACCGACGCCAGCAGGTCCAGATTGGGCCCGCCCAGGGTGCCGTCCTTGGTCACGTCGGTGACCACGAACCGCGAACAGCCTTGCCCGTCAAGGCGTTCCAGCACTTCCCACAGGTCACCGCCGTCGGTCTCCCAGCCCCGCCCGCGCAGCCGGTGCGCGCCGTCGACGATCTGCACGTCCAGGCCCACGGCCACCCGCTCGCCGTGCTCGCTGATCGCGCGGGCGCACCACTGCGGGTTTTCCAGGGCCGCCGTGCCCAGGTTGACCCGAGCGCAGCCGGTGGCCAGGGCGGCGGCCAGCGAGTCGTCGTCGCGGATGCCGCCGGACAGCTCCACCCGCACGTCGAGCTCGCCGACCACCTCGGCCAGCAGCTCGCGGTTGGAACCGCGCCCGAACGCCGCGTCCAGATCCACCAGATGGATCCATTCGGCGCCGTCGCGCTGCCAGGTCAGCGCGGCGTCCAGCGCCGAGCCGTATTCGGTTTCACTGCCCGCCTTGCCCTGCACCAGACGCACGGCGCGGCCGTCGACCACGTCGACCGCGGGCAACAAGATCAACACATTTCCTCCTGTGTGCCGGGCACGCGACGGGTGACGTGCGTCCGCGGCGGTTGCTTGACACAAAGCGCCGGCGCGAGGTCCGTCACAATCCCCGGACCCAATTGCTCAACAAGGCCGCGCCGGCATCCCCGCTCTTCTCCGGGTGGAATTGGGTGGCCGACAGCGGCCCGTCCTCGACCGCGGCCAGAAACGGGCCCTCGTGAGTGGCCCACGTCAGCACCGCATCCGGCGAACCTTCCCACTGCTGGGCGGCATAGGAGTGCACGAAGTAGAACCGGGTGTCGGCGTCGAGTCCCTTGAACAGCACTGTGCCGGGCCCGGATTCGACGATGTTCCAGCCCATGTGCGGGATGACGGGAGCTTGCAGTCGCGTGACGTATCCCGGCCACTGCCCGCAGCCCGCGGTCTCCACGCTGAATTCGACGCCGTGGGCGAACAGGATCTGCATCCCAACACAGACGCCCAGTACCGGGCGCCCGGCGGCCACCCGGTCGGCGATGATGCGGTCGCCGCCGATGCCGCGCAGTCCCGTCATGCAGGCCTCGTACGCACCGACGCCGGGCACCACCAGCCCGTCGGCGGCGGCCGCGGCGGCGGCGTCGGCGGTCACCTCGACCGACGCGCCGACCCGCTCGAGCGCGCGCTGAGCCGACCGCAGGTTGCCCGAGCCGTAGTCGAGGACGACGACTTTCTTGTGCGCCGTCACAGCACCCCTTTGGTGGACGGCACGTCCGAGACGCGGGGGTCGGACTCGACCGCCTGGCGCAGCGCGCGGGCAACCGCCTTGTACTGTGCCTCGGTGATGTGGTGCGGGTCGCGCCCGTACAGCACGCGCACGTGCAGCGCGATGCGCGCGTTCATGGCCAGCGATTCGAACACGTGCCGGTTGATGACGGTGTGATAGGGCACCGAGTTGCCGGCAATGGTGGTGTGCTGCAAGTGATCCGGTTCCCCGCTGTGCACGCAGTAGGGCCGGCCGGACACGTCGACCGCCGCGTGGGCCAGCGTCTCGTCCATCGGGATGAAGGCGTCACCGAACCGGCGGATGCCCCGTTTGTCACCCAGGGCCTTGGCGAGCGCCTGGCCGAGTGCGATCGCGGTGTCCTCGATGGTGTGGTGCCCCTCGATCTCGACGTCGCCCTTGGTGCGCACGGTCAGGTCGAAGCTGGCGTGACTGCCCAGGGCCGTCAGCATGTGGTCGTAGAACGGCACACCGGTGTCGATGTCGACCCGGCCGGTGCCGTCGAGGTCGAGTTCGACGACGATGTCGGATTCCTTGGTGCGGCGCTCGATGCGGGCGCGGCGGGTTTCGGTGCTCACGGGGCTCCTAACACATGGTCGCGACCCGCCGCACGCGGCTTGGCCGCGCTTGCGATCGCTCCTACTGAGGTGGCTGGGGCCAGTTCGGTGGCGGCGATCTGGGCGCTGGCTTGCAAAAAGGCGTCGTTCTCCTCGGCCAGCCCGGTGGTGGCGCGCAGGTAGCCGGGGATTCCGACGTCGCGGATCAGCACTCCGGCGTCCAGATAGCGTTGCCAGGTGGCCGGCGCGTCGGCGAATTCACCGAACAGCACGAAGTTGGCGTCGCTGGGAATCACCCGAAAACCCATGCCGGTCAAGGCCGTCGAGACGCGTTCGCGTTCCGCGATCAGGGTCGCCACGCTGCCCAGCGTGTCGTCGGCGTGCCGCAGGGCGGCCCGCGCGGCGGCTTGGGTGAGCACCGACAGGTGATACGGCAACCGCACCAGCAGCATCGCGTCGATCACCGCCGGGGTGGCGATCAGGTAGCCAAGCCGGCCGCCGGCGAACGCGAACGCCTTGCTCATGGTGCGCGAGACGATGAGCTTGGTCGGATACTCCGCCACCAGCGCGACCGCGCTGGGTTGCGAGGAGAATTCGCCGTAGGCCTCGTCGACGATCAGGATGCCGGGCACCACGTCGAGCAGCCGCCGCAGGTCCGGCAGCGAAACGCTCTGTCCGGACGGGTTATTCGGGCTGGCGACGAACACCACGTCGGGCCGGCGGTCGATGATCGCGGCCACGGCGGTATCCACGTCCAGGCTGAAGTCGTCGGCGCGGGCGGCATGCAGCCATTCGGTGCGGGTGCCGTCAGAGATGATCGGGTGCATCGAGTAGGACGGGACGAATCCGATGGCACTGCGCCCGGGGCCGCCGAACGCCTGCAGCAGCTGCTGCAAAATCTCGTTGGAACCGTTTGCCGCCCAAAGGTTTTCCGCACCTAGCGCGACACCGGTCTGGGCGCTCAGGTAGGCGGCCAGGTCGCTGCGTAGGGCCACCGCGTCGCGATCGGGATAGCGGTGCAGATCGGCGGCGGCCTGTCCCACCGAGCGCACCACGTCGTCGACGAGCGCCGTGCTGGGCGGGTGCGGGTTCTCGTTGGTGTTCAACCGCACCGGGACATCCAATTGCGGTGCGCCGTAGGGTGATTTGCCGCGCAGGTCCTCGCGCAGCGGCAGGTCGTCCAGTGTCGGTTGGCGCGTGGGCTTCTCGATGCTCATCGCTCGAACCTCCGCCGCACCGCTTCGCCGTGTGACGGCAGGTCTTCGGCCTCGGCCAGCGCGATCACGTGTCCGGACACGTCCTTCAGGGCCGCCTCGGTGTAGTCGACGACGTGGATGCCGCGCAGGAAGGTCTGCACGGACAGTCCGCTGGAATGCCGGGCGCTGCCGGCGGTCGGCAGCACGTGGTTGGATCCGGCGCAGTAGTCGCCGAGGCTCACCGGCGCATACGGGCCGACGAAAATGGCGCCGGCCGAACGGATTCGGCCCGCCACGGCCGGCGCGTCGACGGTCTGGATCTCCAGGTGTTCGGCGGCGTAGGCATTGACGACGGTGACCCCGGCGTCCAGGTCGTCGACCAGGATGATGGCCGACTGGCGGCCACCGAGTGCAGCCGTCACCCGGTCGCGGTGCACGGTCGTGCGCAGCTGGGCGGCCAGCTCGGCCTCGGTGGCCGCTGCCAGCTCCGCGCTGGGGGTGACCAGCACGCTGCCCGCCATCTCGTCGTGCTCGGCCTGACTGATCAGGTCGGCCGCCACGTGCGCCGGGTCGGCGGTGTGGTCGGCCAGGATCGCGATCTCGGTGGGGCCGGCCTCGGCGTCGATGCCGACGCGCGACCGGCACAGCCGCTTGGCGGCGGTGACGTAGATGTTGCCGGGCCCGGTGATCATGTCGACGGGCGCCAACTCGGCGCCGTCGAGATCGGTGCCGCCGTAGGCCAGCAGCGCCACCGCCTGCGCGCCGCCCACGGCCCACACCTCGTCGACCTCCAGCAGCCGGGCGGCGGCGAGGATCGTCGGGTGCGGCAGACCGTCGAACTGGGCCTGCGGCGGGCTGGCCACCACCAGCGAGGCGACCCCGGCGGCCTGGGCCGGCACGACGTTCATCACCACGCTGGACGGGTAGACGGCGTTGCCCCCGGGCACGTAGAGACCCACCCGGTCGACGGGAACCCACCGCTCGGTGACCGTCGCGCCCGGGCCCAAAGTGGTCGTCACGTCGGTGCGGCGCTGGTCGGCGTGCACCGCGCGGGTGCGCTCGATCATCACCCGCAGGGCGTCGGCCACCCGCGGGTCCAGTTCGGTCAGGGCCTTCTCGAGGGCAGCGCCGGGCACACGGACGGCCGGGGGCCGGATCCCGTCGAAGGTGGCGCCGAATTCCAGGGCGGCCTCGGCGCCG
>NZ_LZMG01000277.1:0-39712 GCF_001673615.1 Mycobacterium sp. 1245499.0 | reverse complement strand
TGGTCTGCCGTTGCCCACGCTGCTGGTCACCGCCACCGCGGCGACGGTGACCCGCTGGCGCGAGCTGCGCGGCCAGCCCACCCCGCCACCGCTGCTGGCGCTCGAAACACACGGCCGCGCAGACGGTTTGGTTGACGGCCCGGGCGCACACACCATCGACACCAGCGACACCGTCGGGCTGCTCAGCTCCATCTACCCGGTGAGGCTGGACTCGACCGACCCGCGCAGGGTGGGGGAGCAGCTGGCTTCCATCCCCGGCGACGGACTCGACTACGGGTTGCTGCGCTACCTGCGGGCCGACACCGCCGAGCGGCTCGCCGGCTTCCGGCCCCCGCAACTGCTGCTGAATTACCTCGGCGCCGCCCACGCCGACGGCGGCACGGGGCTGCGGCTCGAACGCGAGCTGCTCGCCGGCGCGTCGCCGGTGCCGGAGCCGGAGCTGGCCGTGCGTCATGAGCTCACCATCGCGGCGATGGTGCTGACCTTTGACGGGGAGCGGGTGCTGGCCGCGCAGTGGCGCGCACTGCCCGACATTCTCGATGGCTCCGATATTGCTGCGCTGCAAGAGCTTTGGATCGAATCACTGCGGGAGATGGTGAAATGAGCACACTGGCGATCGTGGGGGCCGGCGCCAAGGCGGTGGCCGTCGCGGCCAAGGCCTTCGCGTTGCGCGAGATGGGCGTCGAGGTTCCCGACGTGGTGGCCGTGGAGCGGATCGGTGTCGCGGCGAACTGGCAGGCCAGCGGCGGATGGACCGACGGCGCGCACCGGCTCGGTACCAGCCCGGAAAAGGACGTCGGGTTTCCCTACCGCTCGGCGCTGGTGCCGCGCCGCAACGCCGAACTCGACGAGCGGATGACCCGGTACAGCTGGCAGTCCTATCTGATCGCCACGGCATCGTTCGCCGAGTGGATCGATCGTGGCAGGCCGGCACCGACGCATCGCCGGTGGAGCCAGTACCTGAGTTGGGTCGCCGACCACGTGGGCATGAATGTGGTGCACGGTGACGTCGAACGACTGGCGATCACCGGTGACCGCTGGGCGCTGCACACACACGAAACCACCGTGCACGCCGATGCCCTGATGATCACCGGCCCCGGCCAGGCCGAAAAGTCCTTGCTGCCCGGCAATCCGCGCATGCTGTCGATCGCCCAGTTCTGGGACCGCGCCGCCAATCACGACCGGATCAATGCGGAGCGGGTGGCGGTGATCGGCGGTGGCGAGACGGCCGCGGCGATGCTCTATGAGCTGTTCCGCCACCGGGTTTCGAGCATCACCGTGATCTCCCCGCAGGCCACGTTGTTCACCCGCGGCGAGGGATTCTTCGAGAACTCGCTGTTCTCCGATCCCACCAACTGGCCGGCCCTGACCCTGGCCGAACGCCGCGACGCGTTGGCCCGCACCGACCGTGGGGTGTTCTCGTCCAACGTGCAGGAGGCGTTGCTGGCCGACGATCGCATCCACCACCTGCGTGGCCGCGTCGCCCACGCGGTCGGCAAGGAGGGGCAGATCCGGTTGACGCTGTCCACCAACCGCGGCAGTGAGAACTTCGAAACGGTACACGGGTTCGATCTCGTCATCGACGGCTCCGGCGCCGACTCGCTTTGGTTCGCATCGTTATTCAGCCAGGACGCGCTTGATCTGCTGGAACTCGGCCTTGGTGGGCCCCTGACCTCGGAGCGACTGCAGGAGGCGATAGGTTATGACCTGGCCGTCACCGACGTGACACCCAAGTTGTTCCTGCCGAACCTGTCCGGGCTCACCCAGGGGCCCGGGTTTCCCAACCTGAGCTGCCTTGGCCTGCTGTCCGATCGGGTGTTGGGATCCACCGTCAGCCCGTCCAAGTATCCCGTGAGAAGGAGACACGATGAGCGCCAACCCCTTTGATGACGAGAACGCGACATTCGTGGTTCTGGTCAACGACGAGGACCAGCACAGCCTGTGGCCGACCTTCGCCGACACACCGGCCGGCTGGCGGGTGGCGTTCGGGGCAGCAAGCCGCGCGGATTGCCTGCAGTACGTCGAACAGAACTGGTCGGACATCCGGCCCAAGAGCTTGATCGAAACGCTCGCCGCGGAGTAACCGGCCGCGTGCCTGCAGCGCCAAAACCCACTTGCGGCACAGGCCATTTAGCGTGTTTTCACACGTCGCGACCGTAGCGTCGTCGTAACGTGACCGACCCGAGACACAAAATCCCAAGTCACAGGGCACACTTACACCATCTTCAACCATGGAGACGTGTGACCGTGTGCGGCCATCCGCAGGATTCCGCCACGGTCCATGTGCATCGAAGGGGGACCTGTGAAATCCGTGAAGTCCATTGCCACGGGCGTGGCGGCCCTGACCGCCATTGGCGGCGCCGCCGCCGGCGTGGCTTCCATTGCAGCACCGATGGATCATGTGCAGTTGGCGGCCGTCGGCGCGCCACTGCCGCAGGATCCGCCGCCGCCTCCGCCCCCGCCGCCGGGCGCGCCGGGGCAGCTGCCGACGGCTGACCAGCTGGCCAACCTGTGCACCCAAGTAACCGACCCCGGCGTCAACTACCGGGACAAGAACAACCTCGTCGAAAACGGCATCCCTCAAAACGAGGGCATGGTGGCCGACCACGACCTGCGGAAGGCCTACCGCAACGGGAACTTCCCCGAGCAGTTCAACGTGACGAACATCGCGCCGGCGGGGCCGAACCTGGCCCAGGCCGACGTCGGCATCACCGGCCCGAAGTTCGCCGGGCCGGTCAACAAGCACCTGGTGTTCGTCAACCAGGGCGGCAACTGGGTCTTGCAGCACGACGCGGCGATCGCGCTGATCCAGGCGGCGACCGCAACGAACTAAGACACCGACGACATCGCCGAACCCCATGCGCCCCGCAACGCAGGCGCATGGGGTTTGGCATATCGGGCCCACGGCGGACGCCCCCGCACAGCCGGCACACAGTCTTCTCCTGTTGCCCGCACATCGGATGGCCGTAACGTATCGGTGCCGAGACACGAAATAACAAACGCAACGGGCACGCTGACACCGTCCACACCGCCACGAACCGGCGTTGCGGATCGCCAACCCTGCGTCGACATTCGTGCCCACCGAAGGGGGAACCATGAAGATCGTCAAAACCATCGCCACCGGGGTGGCAGCCCTGGCCATCGTCGGGGGCGTTGCCGCCGGCGTCGCCTCCACCGCAACCCCGAGTGCGCTGGCCGCCGGGGTGCGGCTCGCCACTGTCGGCGCGCCGCTTCCGCAGGACCCGCCACCGGCGCAGCCCGTCGCGGGCGCCAACCTGCCGACTCCCGATCAGCTGACCGGCGTGCTCACCAGCCTCGCCGACCCGAGTGTCCCGTTCGCCAACAAGAGCAATCTGGTGCAGGGCGGCATCAGCGGGATCGAAGCGCACGTCGCCGACAAGAAGCTGCAGAAGGCGGCGAAGAACGGCGACCTGCCGCTGTCGTTCGACGTCACGAACATCCAGCCGGCCGCGGCCGGTTCGGCCACGGCCGACGTTGCGGTCTCCGGCCCGAAGCTGACGTCGCCGGTCACGCAGAACGTCACGTTCGTCAACCAGGGCGGCTGGGTGCTGTCGCGGTCGTCGGCGATGGAGTTGTTGCAGGCCGCCGGTCAGTGACCCGCGCGTAACGCGCTCAGGTCCAACCTGGCGATGCGGGCCGGATCCGCGAGCACGTCGATCGCGCGGATCCGGCCGCCGCGCACCACGAAGGCCATGACGGACGCCGCGCGGCCGGCGACGAAGATCACCGCGCCCGCGGCGCCGTTCACGGTCGCCGAACGGACCTCGCGCTCCGGCCCGGCGTAACCGCGGGCCAGCCCGGCCACCTGCTGCGCGCCCTCGGCGCGGAAGACGGCGGTGCGGGCACCGAAGTCACCACGCAACACCACGTCGGGATCGAGCACCGAAACCAGGCGGTCGAAGTCGCCGCTGCGCCCCGCCGCGAAGAACGCGTCGACCACCTCGCGTTGCGCGGCCACCGTGCCCTCGGGCGACGGATCGGCCTGCTCGATCCGGCGCCGCGCCCGGCTGGCCAGCTTGCGGGCCGCCTCCGGCGTCCGCTCGACGATGGCCGCGATCTGCTCGAACGGCACCCTGAAGACGTCGTGCAGCACGAACGCCAGCCGCTCGGCCGGCGGCAACGTATCCAGCACCACGAACAGCGCCAGCCCCACCGCGTCGGCCAGCATCGCGCGGTGCTCGGGGTCGGATTCGCCGTCCGCCTCCACGATCGGATCGGGCAGGCGGCCGAGATGTTCGTCGCGGCCCCGGGTTCGGCGGTCGCGCAACATGTTCAGGCAGATGCGCGCCACCACCGTGGTCAGCCAGGCGTCGAGATTGACGACGCCGTCCACGCCGGCGGTGCGGCTCAGGCGCAACCAGGCCTCCTGCACCGCGTCCTGGGCGTCGTCGATCGAGCCCAGCATGCGGTAAGCGACGGCGCCCAGCTGGGGCCGGGCCGCCTCGAAGCGTGCCGCCAGGGACGCATCCGCCGTCATCGGCGGTCGGTCTCGGGCAGGGCGCACACCCGGTCACCGGAGAAGCCCGACGACCCGATGTCGAGCGCGATGTTGAAGCGGGCGCGCAGGTTGCCCAGCGTGATGACGTGGGTCAAGCCGACCAGCTGGGCGGTATCGAAGTGCGCGCGCAGCGCATCGAAGAGCTCGTCGGTCACCGCGACGGGGGTACGGCTGATCGCGGTGGCGTACTGCAGGATCAGCTTGTCGACGTCGGAGAAGCACGGCGCACTCTGGTAGTTGGCCAGGGCCAGCAGCTCCTCGTCGGTGATGCCCCAGCGCCGGGCGATCTGAGAGCCGAGGTCGATGCAGTACTCGCAGCGCACCGTCGTCGCCGCTTTCAACTCGGCCAGCGCCCGCTGGCGCGGGGTGAGGACGTCGAGTTTCGACTCGGCCTGCTCCAACCTGCCGTAGGCGTTGAGCAGTCGCGGAATGTGCGCATACATCCGCAGCGGTTCCAGCATCGCCGCGGTTTCCAGCCCGGTCATCCGTGCGAGCTTGCGCCTCGTGAAAAAGAAGGCGATCTTGGCGCCGAGTCCGGCGTCGCGGTCGGAGACTCCTTGCAGCCGTGCCATGGCGGTCCTCCTGGCAAGTTGTGGCGGAAACCAACGTCCTTACCAGGTCGACACGCGGTGAGGCCCGAACGTGACCACTCGAATCACCTCGGTGGGTGCAGCGACATATCCATGTCATATACCCGCGCGTGCAGCACGGTGCGGTTCCGCAGCGCGGCGCGCACCGCGCGATGCAGGCCGTCCTCGAGATAGGTGATGCCCTTCCACCGCACCGCGTGCGGGAAGAGATCGCCGTAGAAGGTGGAGTCCTCGGAGAGCAGACGGTCCAGGGCGAGCACCGTTGTGGTGGTGACCAATTCGTCGAGCCGGATCTGCTGCGGCGGAATCTGCGACCAATCCCGATACGAGAGGTTGTGCTCGGGATACGGCTTGCCGTCGCGCACGCCCTTGAAGATCATCGGCCGACCCTTCCCGAATCGTTGCTCTGGCCCGACCGGTTCATTCTGGAAAGGCTAGCGGGACGCCGGTTGTTCCGGCGAGCAGACACAAAAGCACCCGAACGCGGACGGGCAGCGTGCTTTTGCGTCTGCTCGCGCTTCACCGGTGAGGTCGACGCCGCCCGGGCCCGTAAAATGAATCCGGTCAAGGCGGTATCGAAGGAGGTGGCGGCCGGTGGGAAGTGCCGATGACCGTCGGTTCGAGGTGCTGCGCGCCATCGTGGCCGACTTCGTCGCGACCAAAGAACCGATCGGTTCCAAGGCGTTGGTGGAGCGACATAACCTCGGCGTCTCGTCCGCCACCGTCCGCAACGACATGGCGGTGCTGGAGGCCGAGGGCTACATCACCCAGCCGCACACCAGTTCCGGACGGGTGCCCACCGAGAAGGGCTACCGCGAATTCGTCGACCGGCTCGACGACGTCAAGCCTCTGTCGTCGGCCGAACGGCGCGCGATCCAGAGCTTCCTCGAGTCCGGGGTCGACCTCGATGACGTCCTGCGCCGGGCGGTGCGGCTGCTGGCGCAACTGACCCGGCAGGTCGCCGTCGTGCAGTACCCCACGGCGTCGTCGTCCACCGTGCGCCATCTCGAGGTGATCGCCCTGACCCCGGCCCGGCTCCTGATGGTCGTCATCACCGACTCCGGCCGGGTCGACCAGCGGGTCGTCGAACTCGGTGACGTCATCGACGAGCACGAACTGGCCCAGCTGCGCGAGATGCTTGGCCAGGCGCTGGTGGGAAAGAAGCTGTCGGCCGCCTCGGTCGCGGTGGCCGACCTCGCCGGACAGCTGCGCAGCCCGGACGGCCTGGGTGACGCCGTCGGCCGGTCGGCGACGGTGTTGCTGGAATCCCTCGTCGAACACACCGAAGAGCGCCTGTTGTTGGGCGGTACCGCCAACCTGACCCGTAACGCGGCCGATTTCGGCGGCTCGTTGCGCTCCATCCTGGAGGCGCTGGAGGAGCAGGTGGTGGTGTTGCGGTTGCTGGCCGCCCAGCAGGAAGCCGGTAAGGTGACGGTGCGCATCGGCCACGAGACGGCCGCCGAGCAGATATTGGGCACCTCCGTGGTGACCACCGCCTACGGCACTTCCGACACCGTTTACGGGGGAATGGGTGTGCTGGGGCCCACCCGGATGGACTATCCGGGAACTATCGCCAGCGTTGCTGCGGTTGCCATGTATATCGGCGAAGTCCTGGGTGCTCGATGAACGCGCACCCGCAGGGTGGGTAGGCGCGGGGAAAGACCAGGTATAGGAGAGTCAAGCGTGGCACGCGATTACTACGGGCTGCTCGGCGTGAGCAGAAACGCCAGCGACGCGGAGATCAAGCGCGCGTACCGCAAGCTGGCGCGCGAACTGCATCCGGACGTCAACCCCGATGAGGCCGCGCAGGCGAAATTCAAGGAGATCAGCGTCGCCTACGAGGTGCTGAGCGACCCCGAGAAGCGGCGGATCGTCGACCTCGGCGGCGATCCGATGGAGAACGCGGCCGCGGCGGGCGGTGGTTTCGGCGCCGGATTCGGTGGCCTGGGCGACGTGTTCGAGGCCTTCTTCGGTGGCGGCTTCAGCGGCGGCGCGACCTCCCGCGGCCCGATCGGGCGGGTACGGCCGGGCTCGGACTCGCTGCTGCGCATGCGCCTCGACCTCGAAGAGTGCGCGACCGGCGTGACCAAGCAGGTCACCGTCGACACCGCGGTGCTCTGCGATCGATGCCAAGGCAAGGGCACCAACGGCGACTCCGCGCCGGTCCCGTGCGACACCTGCGGCGGTCGCGGCGAGGTGCAGACCGTGCAGCGCTCGCTGCTGGGCCAGGTGATGACGTCCCGGCCCTGCCCGACCTGCCGGGGCGTCGGCGTCGTCATCCCCGACCCGTGCCATCAATGCATGGGCGACGGCCGGGTGCGGGCCCGCCGCGAGATCAGCGTCAAGATCCCCGCGGGTGTCGGCGACGGCATGCGCGTGCGGCTCGCCGCCCAGGGTGAGGTCGGGCCCGGCGGCGGCCCGGCCGGCGACCTCTACGTCGAGGTCCACGAACAGCCCCACGACGTCTTCGTCCGCGAAGGCGACGATCTGCACTGCACGGTTTCGGTGCCGATGGTCGACGCGGCGCTGGGCGCCACCGTCACCGTCGACGCCATCTTGGACGGCGTCAGCGAAATCACCATCCCGCCCGGCACCCAACCGGCGTCGGTCATCACCCTGCGCGGCCACGGCATGCCGCACCTGCGCTCCGGCACCCGCGGCGATCTGCATGTGCACGTCGAGGTCGTCGTTCCGGCCCGGCTGGACCACCGCGACACCGAACTGCTGCGCGAGTTCAAGACCCGCCGCAACCGCGACGTGCCCGAGGTCCGCTCGACGCACGCCGGGGGCGGCTTGTTCAGCCGGCTGCGCGAAACCTTCACCGGACGCTAGCGGGGAGCCGCGAAGGCGCGCACATGGTCGCGACCCTGTTCTACCTCGACGATCTGCCCGAGCCCGGCTCGCTGGCCGTGCTGGGCGGTGACGAGGGTTTCCACGCCGCGACCGTGCGGCGCATCCGCCCCGGCGAGCGGCTGGTGCTGGGCGACGGCGCCGGGGCCCTGGCCCACTGCGAGGTCGAGCACGCCGGGCGCGACGGGCTGCGCGCGCGGGTGCTCGAACGCTGGACCGTTCCCCCGGGATCCCCGCGGGTGACGGTGGTCCAGGCGCTGCCGAAGTCGGAGCGCTCGGAGCTGGCCATCGAGTTGGCCACCGAAGCGGGCGCCGACGCGTTCCTGGCCTGGCATGCCGCGCGGTGCGTGGCCAACTGGCAGGGCAACCGGGTCGACAAGGGTTTGCGGCGATGGCGTGCCGTCGCCCGGTCGGCGGCCCGCCAATCCCGTCGGGCGCACATCCCGCCGGTCGATGGCGTGCTGTCCACCGCCGAGCTGACCCGGCGGATCCGCGACGAGGTAGCCGCCGGCGCGACGGCGCTCGCCCTGCACGAGTCGGCCACCGACCGGCTCGCGGATGTCGGGCTGGCTCAAGCGGAATCGCTGCTGCTGGTGGTCGGTCCGGAAGGCGGCATCGCGGAAGACGAGATGGCGGCGCTGTCCGAGGCGGGCGCGACGGCGGTGCGGCTCGGGCCCCAGGTGCTGCGGACGTCGAGCGCCGCGGCGGTCGCGCTGGGCGCCCTCGGCGTGCTGACCCCGAGGTGGGACCAGCGCAGCGACGTTCCGGCAAACGGCCACACGCTGCGGGTTCGCGACACCGACCCGACGTCGAGTACGTTGCTGAACGCTGACCAATCCGGGCCCTCGGCGTAGACTGAGACGGCCCAGCAACCCACCGACAAGCCGAGAAAGCAGGCATCGAGAGCCACGTGACGCCCCGCGAGACCAGCGCTGCTGACGCAGCCGGAGCCGTCCCGACCTCTGCTCAGGTTCGCAGCAGCATCGACGTTCCGCCCGATGTCGTGATGGGCTTGTTGGGTTCGGCCGACCAAAACCTGCGGGCCCTCGAGCGCAGCCTGAAAGCCGACCTGCACGTGCGTGGCAACGCGGTCACCGTCGCGGGTGAACCCGCCGACGTCGCGCTCGCCGAGCGGGTGATCTCCGAGCTGGTCGCCATCGTCGCCGGCGGTCAGCCGTTGACCCCGGAGGTGGTTCGCCACAGCGTCGCCATGTTGGCCGGCACCGACAACGAGTCACCGGCCGAAGTGCTGACGCTGGACATCCTGTCGCGGCGGGGAAAGACCATCCGGCCCAAGACGCTCAACCAGAAGCGCTACGTCGACGCCATCGACGCCAACACCATCGTCTTCGGGGTCGGCCCGGCCGGCACCGGCAAGACCTATCTGGCGATGGCCAAGGCGGTCAACGCGCTGCAGACCAAACAGGTCAGCCGCATCATCCTGACCCGCCCGGCCGTGGAAGCCGGTGAGCGCCTTGGCTTTTTGCCCGGCACCCTAAGCGAGAAGATCGATCCGTATCTGCGGCCGCTGTATGACGCGCTCTACGACATGATGGATCCCGAACTGATCCCCAAACTGATGACCGCCGGGGTCATCGAGGTGGCGCCGCTGGCCTACATGCGGGGACGCACGCTGAACTCCGCGTTCATCGTCCTCGACGAGGCGCAGAACACCACCGCCGAGCAGATGAAGATGTTCCTCACCCGGCTCGGCTTCGGATCCAAGATCGTCGTCACCGGCGACATCACCCAGGTCGACCTGCCGGGCGGCGCCAAGTCGGGCCTGCGCTCGGCGATGGAAATCCTGGACAGCGTCGATGACATCCATGTTGCGGAGCTGACCAGCGTGGACGTGGTTCGCCACCGGCTGGTCTCCGAGATCGTCGACGCCTATGCGAAATTTGACGAGCCCGGCCTGACATTGAACCGGGCGGCGCGGCGGGCGACGGGCTCGCGCGGTCGTCGATGATGGTGCGGTGAGCGGATTTCATGAGCATTGAGGTATCCAACGAATCGGGTATCGACGTCTCCGAGGCCGAACTGATCAGCGTCGCGCGGTTCGTCATCGCCAAGATGGACGTCAATCCGGCGGCCGAGCTGTCGATGGTGCTGCTGGACACCGCCGCGATGGCGGACCTGCACATGCGCTGGATGGACCTGCCCGGCCCGACGGACGTGATGAGCTTTCCGATGGACGAGCTCGAGCCGGGCGGGCGTCCGGACGCCCCCGAGCCGGGGCCCTCGATGCTGGGCGACATCGTGCTGTGCCCGGAATTCGCGGCCGGCCAGGCCGCCTCGGCGGGGCACAGCCTGGGGCACGAGCTGGCGCTACTGACCATCCACGGGGTGCTGCATCTGATCGGCTACGACCACGGCGAGCCGGACGAGGAAAAGGAGATGTTCGCCCTGCAGGACCGGTTGCTCGAAGAGTGGGTCGCCGAGCAGGTCGAGGCCTACCACCAGGACCGCCAATCCGAACGCGACCGCCGATTGCTCGACAAGTCAAGGTATTTCGACCATTGAGGCCACTTCGCATCCTGGCGGCCGCCGCCATCGCCTTCGCACCGCTGTCGATGGTGGTCACCACCAACGCTTCGGTGGCGCAGGCGGCCCCGTGCGCGGGCGCCGGATCGAACCCGGATTCCTGCCAGCACTGCATGTTCTACGTGAACGCCTATCACACCGCGAACGTGTGCAACGAGGATCGCCGCGGGGTCCAGGGACCCCCGAGCAACGCGCCCACGCCGGTGCCGGAAGTTCCCATCCCGGCGTACGAGCCGCCCCCGATGCCGCCGCCGGCGCACAACCCACTGGTCCTCCCGCCGCCCAACGCGGGTCAAAACGTCCCGGTGCTGGACATCCCGCCGCCGGGCCCCGACGCGCCGCGCAACGCACCGGTCGTGGCGCCGCCGCGCGGGCTGGACGCGCCCTCGCTGGCGATCGCGGCGGCCAAGGCCGCACCCGTGGCGCGGGTCGATCCCGCCAACCCCCCGAAACCGCCGACCCAGGTGGACTTCAACCAGCGGGTGCAGAACGTCGTGAGTTCGCACCGGGAGAACGTCGACATTCTCAAGGTGGATGATCAGAAGTTCGTCCGGCCGCGCCATTGGGACTACCTCGACTACGACGACTCCTATCGCCGCCCGACCATCTACAACCCGCTCAACCAGCCGATCACGTTCCGCTACTTCTACAACGGCGCCTATCAGGAGGCGTACCTGCCGCGCGGAGGCCGGATGGTGCTCGACGCCGCGACCGTCGGCGTCGTCCCGTTCACCGCGGTGGGTGACAGTTACGTGGCCGCGGGCAGCTTCTATGGCGGGGGCTCAATTCCGTTGAACGGCTACAACGGTCCGCCGCCGCCCGACTACAAGCCGCCGGCGCCGCCGAAGCTGTACGAGAACGTCACGGTGTTCGTTCCCGCCAAGGGCGAGACCGTGGAGGTGGGCCACGTGTCGGTGGTGGGTCACGACGGGAGTCAACCCGCGGGCGGCCAGGACACCTTCCTGCTCGACGACTCCACCCTGGCCTTCGGGCAGATCGACAACACCAGCAGCGCGCCCGCCCAGATCAGGGTGATCAAGACCCAGCCCACGCCGGGCGTCGGGCCGACCGACGATGGCAGCTTCCTGGTGTTGCTGGCCGTGCATCATCAGGAGCCCGGTCAGCCCAATCAGTCCGGATGGACTTTGGCGCTGCGCTTCGGGGGGTTCGCGGTGGTGGTCGGCCTGGTCGCCTGGCTGCTCGCTCGCCGGAGCCGGGCCGAGGAGCAGAACGCTGATTCATGACCGGCTGGTCTGAGCTGCTCGGTGCAGTCGCGCTGATCGCGCTCGGCGGACTGTTCGCGGCGATCGATGCGGCCATCAGCACGGTGTCGCTGGCCCGGGTTCAGGAGTTGGTGCGCGACGAGCGGCCCGGCGCGGTGGCCCTGTCCAAGGTCATGTCCGAACGGCCCCGCTACATCAACCTGGTGGTGTTGCTGCGGATCACCTGCGAGATCACGGCGACCGTGCTGCTGGTGGTGTTCCTCTACGACAACTTCGGGCTCAGGTGGGGGCTGTTCGGCGCCGCCGCCATCATGGTGGTCACCAGCTTCGTCGTGATGGGCGTGGGACCGCGTACCCTCGGCCGTCAGAACGCCTACTCCATTGCGCTGACGACGGTCCTTCCGCTGCAGGCAATTTCGTGGCTGCTGATGCCGATCAGCCGCCTGCTGGTGGTGCTGGGTAATGCGGTGACGCCCGGCCGTGGCCTGCGCAACGGCCCGTTCGCCTCCGAGATCGAGTTGCGTGAAGTCGTCGACCTGGCGCAGCAGCGCGGCGTGGTGGCCGCCGAGGAGCGGCGGATGATCCAGTCGGTCTTCGAACTCGGTGACACCCCGGCCCGCGAGGTGATGGTGCCGCGCACCGAGATGATCTGGATCGAAAGCGACAAGTTCGCCAGCCAGGCCATCAACCTGGCGGTGCGCAGTGGGCATTCCCGCATCCCGGTCATCGGCGAAAACGTCGACGACATCGTGGGCGTCGTGTACCTGAAAGACCTTGTCCAGCAGACGGTTCTGTCCGGTGACGGCGGCCGCACCCCGCCGGTGTCGAAGGTGATGCGGCCGGCCGTCTTCGTGCCGGACTCCAAGCCGTTGGACTCGCTGCTGCGGGAAATGCAGCGCGACCGCAACCACATGGCCCTGCTCGTCGACGAGTACGGCGCGATCGCCGGCCTGGTCACCATCGAAGACGTGCTGGAGGAAATCGTCGGCGAGATCGCCGACGAGTACGACCAGGCGGAGACGGCGCCGATAGAAGACCTGGGCGACAAGCACTTCCGGGTGTCGGCGCGGTTGCCGATCGAGGACCTGGGCGAGCTGTACGGGGTGGAGTTCGACGACGATTTCGACGTCGACACGGTGGGCGGCCTGCTCGCCCTCGAGCTGGGCCGGGTGCCGCTGCCGGGCGCCGAGGTGGTCTCGCACGGTCTGCGGCTGCAGGCCGAAGGCGGCACCGATCACCGGGGTCGGGTGCGGATCAATACCGTGCTGCTCAGCCCGATCGAATCCGACGGTTCATCCGATGGCGAGGAATCCGAGCAGCATGACTGAATTCCGTTCCGGCTTCGTATGTTTGGTGGGCCGTCCGAACACCGGCAAATCGACGCTGACGAACGCGCTCGTCGGGACCAAGGTCGCGATCACCTCGATGCGGCCGCAGACCACCCGGCACACCATCCGCGGCATCGTGCACCGCGACGACTTCCAGATCATCCTGGTCGACACGCCGGGCCTGCATCGGCCGCGCACCCTGCTGGGCAAGCGACTCAACGATCTGGTACGCGATACCTATTCCGAAGTCGACGTGATCGGGCTGTGCATCCCGGCCGACGAAGCGATCGGTCCGGGCGACCGGTGGATCGTCGAACAGATCCGCGCGACCGCGCCGAAGACGACGCTGGTCGCGATCGTCACCAAGATCGACAAGACGCCCAGAGACCGGGTGGCCGCGCAGCTGGTGGCGGTCAGCGAGTTGGTGGGTGACTCGGCGGAGATCGTGCCGGTGTCGGCCGTCACCGGGGCGCAGGTCGACATCCTGATCGACGTGCTGGCCACGGCGCTGCCGCCCGGCCCGGCGTACTACCCCGACGGTGAGCTGACCGACGAACCCGAAGAGGTCCTGATGGCCGAGCTCATCCGGGAGGCCGCCCTCGAGGGCGTGCGCGACGAACTGCCGCATTCGTTGGCGGTGGTCATCGACGAAGTCAACCCGCGGGAGGACCGCGACGACCTGATCGACGTGCATGCCCTGCTCTACGTCGAACGCGACAGCCAGAAGGGAATCGTCATCGGCAAGGGCGGTGCCCGGCTGCGGGAGGTGGGCACCGCCGCGCGTGCCCAGATCGAAAAGTTGTTGGGGACAAAGGTTTACCTCGATCTGCGGGTCAAGGTTGCCAAGAACTGGCAGAGCGACCCCAAACAGCTTGGTCGGCTGGGCTTTTAGCGATCGCACGCGACGGCGTCGCCCGCGGTCGCCGGACCAAGAGGTGACTTTCGTTCGTGCTAGCACCGCCGCTAGCGCACGTGGAAAAGGCCATATGCCGAGCAGAGGCGACGCATCTGGCCCGGGTGAATTTGGTGCGCGCATCCGCCGCGCGTTTGGTCGCCTTCGCCCCGGGTAGCCGCGGCCTATGACGCAACCTCAACTCGCGCTCGTCACCGGCGCGTCCAGCGGCATCGGATTCGAACTGGCCAAGCAGTTCGCCCAGCATGGCTATGACCTGGTCGTTGCCGCCGAAGACGACGGGATCAACGACGTGCCCGGCAAACTCTCGCAGTTCGGCGCGGCGGTGCAGCCGGTCCAGGCGGACCTGCGCGGCCCCGAGGGGGTGGAGCACGTGTACGAGAGCGCAATCGAAGGCGACCGCGTGCTCGCCGCGGCCGCGCTGAATGCGGGGATCGGCCGCGGGGAAATGTTCCTCAAGAGCGAGCTCGCCGACGACCTCAGCATCATCGATCTCAACGTGCGCTCCACCGTGCACCTGGCCAAGCTGGTTCTGCGTGACATGGCGAATCGCAATGCGGGCAAGGTGCTGTTCACCTCGTCCATCGCCTCGCAGATACCGGGTTCCTATCAGCCGGTGTACAACGCGTCGAAGTCGTTCATCCAATCCTTCGCCCAGGCGCTGCACGACGAATTGCGCGATACGGCAATCACTGTCACCGCTTTGATGCCCGGACCGACCGACACCAACTTCTTCGGCCGCGCCAAGATGGTGGATTCCCTAATGGGCAAAATGCGCAAGGACGACCCCGCCCAGGTCGCGCGGCAGGGATTCGAGGCGCTGATGCAAGGCGATCAGAAGGTGGTGGCCGGCTCCGCATTGACAAAAGTCATGGGTGCGGCGAACCGCCTGCTACCGGACACGGTCAAAGCCGTTGGCAATCGGGTGATGTCGAAACCGCGGGGCAACTGAACCGATGGCCCGGCGGATCAGGCCAGCACCCGAATCGTTTTCATCGACGCATCGGCGGCATCCGGGGTGTTCATCCCGGCGCGCACGCCGGAACACAAGTAATTCAGCACGGCCTCATTGAGACGCTCTCCGGGCACCACCGCCGGGATGCCCGGGGGATAGGGCGTGATCTGTTCGGCGGCGATCCGCCCGGCGGCCTGATCGGTGGGCACCGCCTCCACGTGCCCAAAGAACGCGTCGCGGGGCAGACACACAGTCTCCAACTGGAGCTCGTCGGGAGAGGGCAGGTCAATCTGCGGCGGGCGGTCGAAGTCGTCGGCCGCCCTGCGCCACGCCCTCAGCGCATCGGTGAGACGGCCGGCGGTGGCCTTGTCGTCCGCAAAGGACAGGGTGGCCAGAATGCGGCGGTGATCGCTCATCCCGGTGTCGACGTGAGCGTTCGCGCGCAGCCAGTCGGCGGCCTGGTAACCGGAGGTGCCCGTGCCCGAGACGTCCATCAGCACCTGCAAGCGGTCCAGGTCGTGGGACGCCTGCGCCCCGAGTAGCTCGTCGTCGAGCACCTCGACGCCGGGCAAAGTTTCGATGTCCGCACGCAATTTGTGTGCGAGATCCAGTGCGGCGCCGAGCAATTCGTGTCCATGCTCCACCATTTGCCGGCGCCATCCGTCCATGGCCGCATACAGCAGGACGTTGGGGCTGGTCGTCATCAGCAGATCCGCGCAGGCCGACAGGCGGTCCTGATCGATCAGGTCGCCCTGCACATGGAACACCGAGCCCTGTTCGAAACCGGCGCCCATCTTGTGCACGCTGACCACGCAGACGTCCGCATCCGCATCCATCGCCCAGGTCGGCAGGTCGTCGTGGAACGGCAGAGGTGCCCCCCACGCCTCGTCGATGATCAACGGCTTTCCGCGCCGATGGCACACCTCGGCGATGCCGGCGATGTCGGCGCAGGTGCCGTACGGGCTGGGGCTCACGATGAGCGCCCCGGCGGCGTCGGGATGCTTGTCCCACGCCTCGTCTACCTGCTGCGGCGAGGGTGGATGGGAAAAGTGGTGGTCGGCGTCCCATTGCGGAGTGATCCAGCGCGGCTGCACACCCGAGAAGATCAGCCCCGCCACGATCGACTTGTGACTGTCGCGCCCGACCAGGAGGCTGCCGTCGCCGCCGGCCACGGCCATCATCGCCGCCCGGACCGACAGGGAGCTGCCACAGGTGGAAAACCAGGCGACGTCGGCGCCGACGGCTTCGGCCATCAGGTCCTCCGCGTGCTTCAAATACTGGTTGCTGGTTCTGCGGTCATCCAGCCCGCCGCTGGCCAGTACGTCGTCGAGGAACGGTTCGCGGCCCAGCACCTGCAGGACGCGGTCGTCGGTGCCGCGGCCCTGGCGGTGGCCCGGTGGCGTGAATCCGTAACGGTTCTCGGCCCGATAATCGGCCAGCGCATCGAGTAGGGGAGCGGTCGATTGGTCCATCGCCAACGAATACCCGAGTTGTCAGCGGCTAATTCGTCCTAGTTACCTGCGTAAACACCGGCGTCAGGCGTGGGGCCCGGCGGCGCCCGGCGCGTCCGTCGTCTGGTCCCACCACGACTGGGGCTGTTGGCTCGCCCACCCGCTGACTGCTTCCAGTTCGGCGGCCAGCGAGATCAGCATGCCCTCGCTGTTCGCCGGGCCCATCAGCTGCACACCGATCGGCAAGCCCTCGGAGGTGAAGCCGGCCGGAACGTTGATCGACGGCCAGCCCAGGACGTTCCACGGGAACGTCAGCGGGCACGCCGCAATCATGGCGCGGTCGGTGCCGAACCCACTCAACCGGTCGAAGGCGCGTGCCAGGGGTGGGGGCTGGGCCGTCGTCGGCGCCAACACCACGTCGACGATGTCGAAGATCGAGCCGACCCGGCGCTGGTCTTCGGCTTCGTGGCGACGCGCGCTGCGCAGGATCGCCTGGCCCAGCACGGCGCCCAGGCGCAGGTTGGACAGGGTGCGGGGGTCCAGCACCACCCCGTCGCCCAGCCGCTCCTCCCAATCGCGCAGGCCTGCGGTGGACCGGGCGAGGAAGTCCCACGACAGCCGCATGCCGTAATCGGGGTTGCCCGGCACCACGGTGTGGCCGAGCAGTTCGAGTTGCTTGCCGACTGCCCGCGTCGCGGCCAGGATCTCCGGGTGCAGCTTCGGCCGGAAGCCGGTGTAGGGGAACCGGGTGGACAGCGCGATGTTCAGCGGGCCGGGCGCCTTGCCCACGTAGTCGGAGGCGACGATCGGCGGCGGCTTGTGCCGGTCTCCCTCCACGTTTCCGGAGGCGGCGTCGAGCACCAGCGCCGCATCGGCCACCGTCCGGGCCAGCACGCCGTTGACCGTGATGCCGTTGAACGCCTCCGGCAGTGGCCAGGTCGAGATGCGCCCGCGCTGCGGCTTGATGCCGACCAGGTGCGTCCACGCCGCCGGGATGCGAATGCTGCCGGCGCCGTCGGAGCCGATGGCCGCGGTGACCAGTCCGGCCGCCACCGCCGCGGCGCTGCCCCCCGACGATCCGCCCGGGGTGTGCCGGCGCGACCAGGGGTTGCGGGTATGCCCGAAACCGGGTCCGCTGGTGAACGGCCACTGGCCGAGCTCGCAGGTGTTGGTCTTGCCGACGATCACCGCGCCGGCCGCCTTGAGACGGCGCACCACCTCGGCGTCGTGCGTCGCCGGCGCGACCGTCCCCTCGGTCCCGAAGGCGGTGGGCACGCCAGCAACGTCGACGTCGTCTTTGACCGCGATCGGGATCCCCAGCAGCGGGGCGGTGTCGCCGGCCGCGCGGCGTCGGTCGGCCTCGGCGGCGTCGGCCAGCGCCGACTCGGTGAGCACCACCCGAAAGGCGTTGAGCGTGGGCTGGCTGGCGTGGATGGCGTGCAGCGAGCGACCGACCAGTGTGGTGGACGTCACCGAGCGGCTCGCCAGCTGATAGAGCAGGTCAGTGAGCGTGGGCAGGCGCCGGTGGCCGGATCCGGAAATGGACCCGGGACCCGACCCAGAAGCGCCAATCACGGGGTACGAGACTAACGGCGCGGATACCCGTAATGTCGCGGCGGGGTGCAAAACTATTGTGATGCGGCTATACCGAGACCGAGCTGTTGTGTTGCGCCAGCACAAGCTCGGTGAAGCCGACCGGATCGTCACCCTGCTGACTCGTGAGCACGGGCTGGTCCGCGCGGTTGCCAAGGGCGTGCGCCGCACCCGCAGCAAATTCGGTGCTCGGCTGGAGCCGTTCGCGCATATCGACGCGCAGCTGCACCCCGGCCGCAACCTCGACATCGTCACCCAGGTCGTCTCCATTGACGCGTTCGCCACCGACATCGTCAACGACTACGGCCGCTACACGTGCGGGTGCGCCATGCTGGAAACCGCCGAACGCCTCGCCGGCGAGGAGCGGGCACCCGCCCCGGCGCTGCACGGGCTCACGGTGAGCGCGTTGCGGGCGGTGGCCGACGGCCGCCGGTCCCGAGACCTCCTGCTGGACGCCTACCTGTTGCGCGCGATGGGCATCGCAGGCTGGGCGCCCGCGCTGAACGAGTGCGCCCGGTGCGCCACGCCCGGTCCCCATCGGGCGTTCCACGTCGGCGCCGGCGGCAGCGTCTGCACACACTGCCGCCCGGCCGGTTCGACGACGCCGCCCCCGGGGGTGCTGGACCTGATGTCCGCGCTGCACGACGGCGATTGGGACTTCGCCGAGCAGACCCCGCAGTCGCACCGTAACTACGTCAGCGGTCTGGTGGCCGCGCACCTGCAGTGGCATCTGGAGCGGCAGCTCAAGACCCTGCCGCTGGTGGAACGGACGTATCACGCCGACCGCACCATCGCCGACCAGCGCGCGGCGCTGATCGGGCAGGATATGGACTGTGGCTAAACTCTGGGCCGGCGGCTCGGGCCGAAAGGCCGAGCTCGCCACGGCGTCAGCCGATTTCCCGCAGCTGCCCCCCGCGCCCGACGACTACCCGGTGTTCCCTGACAAGTCGACCTGGCCGGTCGTCTTTCCCGAGCTGCCGCCCCCGGCCGACGGTGGGCCGTGCCGGCCCCCACAGCACATTTCCAAGGCGGCCGCGCCCAAGATCGAGGCCGACCGATTGCCCCACCATGTGGCCATCGTGATGGACGGCAACGGCCGCTGGGCCACCCAGCAGGGATTGACCCGCACCGACGGTCACAAGGCGGGCGAGGCGGTGGTCATCGACATCGTCTGTGGCGCAATCGAACTCGGCATCAAGTGGCTCAGTCTGTACGCCTTCTCCACCGAGAACTGGAAGCGCTCCCCCGAGGAGGTCCGCTTTCTGATGGGATTCAACCGCGACGTGGTGCGCATGCGCCGGGTGAACCTGAACACCATCGGGGTCAAGATCCGGTGGGTGGGTTCGCGGCCGCGCCTGTGGCGCAGTGTGATCAACGAACTGGCGATTGCCGAAGACCTGACCAAGGACAACGACGTCATCACCGTCAACTACTGCGTCAACTACGGCGGTCGCGCCGAGATCGCCGAGGCGACAAGGGAAATCGCGCGTCTGGCCGCCGCCGGCCGGCTGAACCCCGAGCGCGTCACAGAGTCGACCGTGTCGCATCACCTGCAGCGGCCCGACATCCCCGACGTGGACCTGTTCCTGCGGACCTCGGGGGAGCACCGGTCCAGCAACTTCATGCTGTGGCAGGCGGCCTACGCCGAATACGTCTTTCAGGACAAGCTGTGGCCCGACTACGACCGCCGCGACCTGTGGGCGGCGTGTGAGGAATACGCCTCCCGCAACCGCAGATTCGGGAGCGCATAGTGCCGCCGCTGCAGGAGCGCCTGGCATCGATACTCGGCGACGTCCTTCCGCTCGAGGCGGAGGCCGACGGCGCCGTGACGGTGCGCCACGACGCCACCATTGCCTCGTTGCGGGTGGTCAACATCGCCGAGGGCCTCGATCTGGTCTCGCTCACCCAGATACTGGCGTGGGATCTGCCGTCGACCAAGAAGCTCAGCGAGCAGGTGGCCAAGCAGGCCCGCGACAGCAACTTCGGTAGCGTGACCATGGTCGAGAAGGTCAACGATAAAGCGGTGCAACGCAATTCGGGCAGGAGTGCTGCGAAAACCGCCGACGTGATGCTGCGCTATAACTTCCCCGGCGCCGGCCTGACCGACGATGCCCTGCGGACCTTGATCCTGCTGGTGCTCGACACCGGCGCCGAGATACGTCGGGCGCTGACGGCGTAACCGGTTACCGGCCCCCGCAATCCGAGCAGGTGCCGAAGATCTCGATGGTGTGGCTGACGTCGGAGAAGCCATGCTTGGCAGCCACTTCGCTGGCCCACTGTTCGACCTCGTGATCGCCCACCTCGATGGTGGCGCCGCAACTGCGGCAGACCAGATGGTGGTGGTGGTGCTCCGAACATCGGCGGTAGACCGATTCGCCGGTGTCGGTGCGCAGCGTGTCGATCATCCCGGCCGCGGCCATTGACTGCAGGGTCCGGTAGACGGTCGTCAGGCCGATGTTCTCGCCACGCCGGCGCAGCTCGTCGTGCAGCTCTTGGGCCGAGCGGAACTCGTCGAGGGTCTCCAGTAGCGTGGAGATCGCCGCCCGCTGCCGGGTGGAGCGGACGCTGACCCTGGTCATTGGCGCGGCTCCTCACTGGCGTGCGCGACGGCATCCACCACGATGTGCGCGAGGTGATGATCCGCGAGCCGGTAAAGCACTTCGCGCCCGGATCGCTCCCCGGTGACCACGCCGGCCGCCTTGAGGATCTTGAGATGCTGACTGACCAGCGGCTGGGGCACGCCGAGCGCGTCCACCAGCTCGTGCACGCAGCGGTGCGACTCGCGCAGCTGCAGCACGATGGCGATGCGCACGGGCGCGGCCAGCGCGCGCAACAACTCACCGGCGGCATCGAGGATGTCCCGCGGCGGCGGCACGGGATAGGCGGCCCCTCCGGAGTGCCCGGCGGCGCCCAGCGCGTCGTGGTCGTGGGCGAGGAGGCCCGGGTCCGAGTCGCCATCCGCGGCGGCCGGCATCGAGGCAGAAGGTGACGGGGACGTCATCATGGGGCGGCATCACCTCGAGAAGTGCCTGGTAGTGGGAAAGTAGTCGCCGGTGAAAGTCGTTGTCGGCTGCCATCCACTGTCACATGCATGATGACGCATGTCAAAGACCGCGGTGCCGATCGCTACCATGACTGATGCTCTGCGCACCGCGGTCGAGCGCCGCGCGTGCCCGCTCAAACCCGGAAAGGGAGTGCACCACCCCGTGGCGTCCGTCATCGACACCGTAGTGAACCTGGCCAAACGGCGCGGCTTCGTCTTTCCCTCGGGGGAGATCTACGGCGGCACCCGATCGGCGTGGGATTACGGCCCGCTGGGTGTGGAGTTCAAGGAGAACATCAAACGCCAGTGGTGGCGCTCGGTGGTCACCGGTCGCGACGACGTCGTGGGCCTGGATTCGGCGATCATCTTGCCGCGGCAAGTCTGGGTGGCCTCCGGCCATGTCGAGGTCTTCCACGACCCGCTGGTCGAGTCACTGATCACCCACAAGCGTTATCGCGCCGACCATCTCATTGAAGCCTACGAAGCCAAACACGGACACCCGCCGCCCAACGGGCTGGCCGACATCCGCGACCCGGAGACCGGCGAACCCGGCCGGTGGACCGAGCCGCGCGAATTCAACATGATGCTCAAGACCTACCTCGGTCCGATCGAAACCGAGGAGGGCCTGCACTATCTGCGTCCGGAGACCGCGCAGGGCATCTTCGTCAACTTCGCCAACGTGGTGACCACCGCCCGCAAGAAGCCGCCTTTTGGAATCGGTCAGATCGGCAAGAGTTTTCGCAACGAGATCACCCCGGGCAACTTCATTTTCCGGACCCGCGAGTTCGAACAAATGGAAATGGAGTTCTTCGTCGAGCCCTCGACCGCCAAGGAATGGCATCAGTACTGGATCGACACCCGCCTGCACTGGTATGTCGAACTGGGTATCGATCCGGAGAACTTGCGGCTATTTGAACATCCGGCCGACAAGCTGTCGCACTACTCCGATCGCACCGTCGACATCGAGTACAAGTTCGGCTTCGCCGGTAATCCGTGGGGCGAGTTGGAAGGTGTCGCCAACCGCACCGATTTCGACTTGTCGACGCATGCAAAGCATTCCGGCGTCGACCTGTCGTTCTACGACCAGGTGACCGACACCCGGTACACCCCGTATGTCATCGAGCCCGCCGCCGGTCTGACGCGGTCGTTCATGGCGTTCTTGATCGACGCCTACACCGAGGACGAAGCCCCGAACGCCAAGGGCAAGATGGAAAAACGCACGGTGCTGCGGCTGGATCCGCGCCTGTCACCGGTCAAGGCCGCGGTGCTGCCGCTGTCCCGGCACGCCGACTTGAGTCCCAAGGCCCGAGACCTGGCCGCCGAGTTGCGGAAGTTTTGGAATATCGATTTCGACGACGCCGGTGCCATCGGGCGACGCTACCGACGCCAGGACGAGATCGGCACGCCCTTCTGCGTGACGGTGGATTTCGACTCACTCGAGGACAACGCCGTGACGGTGCGCCGCCGCGACGACATGTCCCAGGAGCGGGTGCCGATGAATGCCGTGTCGGATTATCTGGCGGCGCGCCTCAAGGGTTGTTAATCGACCACTCGCGGGCCGTCTTGTAGATTGCTTGTCCCGTTGCATCGGCGCGGGTCCGGCCGCCGTGCCGCCGGTGATGCATCCGCACCCACACCGAATTCCGCGGAATAAGGTTTGCTTAAAAGTCCGGCTTTTCGCGGTGCTGGTGCCTTAGGATCGCCACTGGGGCATAAGTAGATAGCTAATGGCCGCGGGTGGATGTCGCTCCGTCCGGGGCAGGAGCCGTTGACTCGGTCGGTTGGGGTTGCACATGATTCCCGCGTTTGTGTTCTTCCCTCCTGAGATCAACTCGGCCTTGATATTCGGCGGCCCCGGGGCCGGCCCTCTGTTCGAGGCGGCCGCGGCGTGGGACGGGCTGGCCGCCGAGCTGTCATCCTCGGCATCGTCGTTTCACACCACGGTTTCCGATCTGGCCGGTAGCGCCTGGATGGGGCCGTCGTCGATGGCGATGACCGGCGCCGCGGCGCCCTACGTGCAATGGCTGATCATCGCGGCGGCGCAGGCGGAGGTGGCGGCCTTGCAGGCCCGGATCGCCGCACTGGCTTTCGAGGGCGCACTGGTGGCGACGGTTCCGCTGCCGGAGGTGCTGGCCAATCGGGCCCGGTTGCTCGTCCTGATTGCCACGAACTTCTTTGGCATCAATACCGCGGCCATCGCACAGACCGAGCTCGAATACGTCGAGATGTGGGCGCAGGATGTGGCGGCGATGTTGGGCTATCACGCCGGGGCCCAATCGATGGCGCAGGCGCTGCCGGAATTCAGCGTGCCGCCGGCGGCCCTCGGCGGCGGCGCGCCCGCCGCGGACCTGTCGGGCCTGGCCGGATTGGTGACGGCACCCCTGACTCTCGCGTCACAGTTCTTCCAGGGCCTGTCCTCGCTGGGAACCGCGTTCGTCTCCCAACTGCAGTCGGTGTTCGGGGCGCTCTCGCCGGCGGTCTCGTTGCTGTCGTCGACGCCGGTGGCGACGTTGACGTCGGTGGCGCAGGCCGGAATGTACCCGGCGACCGCGTTGATGACGCCCATGGTGACGCTTGCCCAAAGTGCCGCCCCGGCACCGGCGGCGGCCGCGTCGCCGCTCTCTCGCGCGCCGGCGTTGGTGGGTGCGGCCAGCGCGCCCCTCGCCGCGCCGCGCAGCGCGGGCAGCGTCCTGTCGGACTTGCCGCCGTTGGCCGGTTCAGGGTTGGGCGCGTTGGGCGTTGCGACGGCGGGGCTGGGCGGCGCGCGGTTCGTCGGGTCGCTGACGGTGCCCGCGGCGTGGCAGGGATCGATGCCGGCTTACATCGCCACCCCGGCGATGTCCGGGGCGGGCTCCGGGGCGCCGGCCGCGGCGGCCGGCGGATCGGGCAGTGGTGTGCCGATGACGGCGATGCCGGTCGGTGACAAGACCCCCGAGGGCGAGGACCGCGGGACCAGGGCGCAGGTGGTCAGGTCTCGTCCCAAGGTGGTGCCGCGCAATCGTCCGGGATAGTGCAGCGGTGCTGCTGTTGCAGACGTGAATAGTGTGCAAAGCGGCCGGAATTCGATACTTTTCGATATGCCGGCATACGCCCCGACGGAACGTTGTATGCGCAACGCCGAATTCGTCTGATTGGTCTGGTGAAACCCGCAACAGGTGCGCGGCTCGTCGCAGGAACCGGGCGAAAATCCGCAGGCGGCGGTCCGCTCGAAAACTCGTCGGCCCTCGAACGCAGGTCCTATTGGTAGCGCTAAACCGTTGCGGGGCAACGCATGTGCGAGCGTCGATTCGCGGGATGAAGCCGCCGAGCCGACCCGCGCGGGATTTCTTTGTTGTGCAGGCGGGCGGCGACATCCGGCGGGCGTGAGCGCGGATCCGGTGTCGGGTCGCCGTCGGTTCGCATGTGCTCGACAGAAGAATATTGGCAATTCCCGCATATTTTCTTCACTTTGTCTTACGATGTGAACCGGTTGGTGTAAATAGGTTCGCCACAGCGCCCGAACGCTCTATCGGCTGTGGAAGGGGGCAGGGGTGCTTTTGCCTCTCGGTTCGCCGTTGCCGGATGACACGGTGTCGGCAGTTCGAGGAGAGTCCGGCATGCTCGGTGGGCTGTCGGTTCCGCTCAAGTGGGGCGTGGTCGTCCCGCCGGATGACTATGACCATTGGGCACCGAAGCCGGACGCCGAAACCCTTGAACAGCCGGCCGACGTTCCCCGCCCGACCGCCGTTGCGGACGGCGTGTGGAGCGGGTGGGAAGGCGACACCGTGTCGCGGGGATCGGGTGTGATCCCGCATTCCCCAGCAGCCGGCTGAGCCCGGCGAAACCCAAACCGCTGCGGTAGCGGCGCCAGGCGCTGCTCAGAATCGGCCGCCGCCACCCATGAAACCGCCGCCGGACGCACCGGGGCTGCCGCCGAACGAGGTCGGGCTCCAGCCGCCGAATCCGCCCCGCATGCCGCCGCTGAGCACGTTGCCGATGATGATCCCGCCGAGCATCGCACCCATGTCACTGCCGCCGCGGCCGACGTAGGCCCGCTGTGCCAGTTGCACGTCGTCGTTGGCCAGCGACTGCGCGGTGGCGGCCAGCGTCGACGCCGCGTTGGCGTGCGCGATCGCCTCGGTCGGCAGCGTCGATCGTTTGTCCTGCGCGGCCTGCAGATGCCGTCTGGCCTCGGCGAGCCGGGTGCGCGCCTCGGGGCCGATGCTGCCCCGGCGGGTGTCGACGTAGTCCGACACCGCACGCACCCGCGACTGCGCGGTGAACAGCGCCTGCTCCAACGACCGGTTCAGCCGCTCGGCCGCGGCCTGCTCCTGGGCCAGGGTGGCCAGTAGCCCGTTGAGGCCGGCGTCGGCTTTGGTCACCTGAGCGAATGCGCCCAGCGGATCGTCGGCAGCGCCGGCCCGCGCGCTGTCGACGGCCCGGAGGGCGGCATCGCGCGCCGCAACCAGATCACCGGTGTGCGCGGTCTTGACCTTCGGTGTCCTGCGCAGCAGTTCGTCCGCGCGCTCGATGTCGTGCTGGATGTCGGTCAGGGCCGACGGCAGCCCGTCGATGGCGTGCTGAATGTCGCCGGCCGCGTTGTCCACCGCGTCGAGCAACGCGCGCGCCTGGCCCAGCGCCGACTCGGCGGCGCGGACAGCGTCGACCAGACCGGCTTGCCGCCCGCTGACGGCATGGGCGGCAAGCTCACGGGCGCTGGTGATGTTGCGGTCGGCGAACGCCAGCCGCTCCTTGGCCGCGGTCACGTTGCCCGACACCGAAGTCAGTGCGGCCGCGCTGAAGTCGTTGTGCAGCGCGGCAAGTCGTTGTTCGGCCGGCGCGATGCGGGTGGTGAGTTCCACGTATTGCTGTGTCAGTGCGTCCAGCCGGGAGGGGGCGTTGATCACCAGATCCCGCAGCTTCTCGAACGCCTCGGTCTGTGACTCCAGTTCCCGGTCGGCGCGCGCCGCCGCGACGATCACCTGGGTGAGCAGTTCCCGGCGCTGCGCCGGCGTCTCTGGCGTGTCGTCGTCGAGTTGTTGGCGGATCGTAAAGGCTTGGGACAGTGCGGCTTTGGCGTTGGTCACGGCCTGGGTGAACGGCTGGGTCCGGTCGGCGCCGAACTCCGTGACCGCCAGGTCCAATTCGTTGGCGCTGGTGCGTAACGCGTTGTCGACGTCCACCACCAGTTCGCGGGACAGGTCGTCGAGTGCCTGCGGGGGCACCGCGGCCAGCGCATCGGCGTCGGTGGGGTCGACCCGACGCGCCGCCGCCAACGCCGCGGCGCGGCGGCGCCGACCGCGATAACGCATGACCAGCAACAGGACTGCCAGCGCGACCAGGATGCCCGCCAGCACGGCCAGCAGCGCCACCCGGCCCGACGAATCGGGCGAGGTGTCGAGTCCGTTGGCCGCCGCGACGGCGGCGCCGCTCCAATCGCCGTCGTGCAGGGCGGGCTCGATCTTGTTGCGCCGCAACTTGTCGACCTGATTTGCGGTGACGCTCTTGACCGTGGAGGGCACCAGGAAGGCGTATTCACGGCTGTGGGTGCCGACGGCCAGCAGCGCGTCGTAGGCGCCCAGATCGCTGTTGGTCACGGTGCGCTGTGCCCACCCGGCCGCGCTCTGCCCGGAGAAGTTGTCGACGTAGACCACCCACAGCCGGATGTGGCGGTCGGTGTACAGCTTGCCGAGAGCAGAGGCGACCGCCGCGCGCCCGGAATCCGACAGGGCACCCGCGTTGTCGGTGATGTAGTCGGCCAACCGGAATGGGGGTTGCGCGCCGGCGGCCGGCGCCAGCAGCAGGCCGCCGCCGAAGCCGACCGTGAGGATCGTCGCGATCACGGCGACCAGGCGAGCGGTGCAACGCATAGGGCCAATCTAGCCCCGCGACGATGCAGGCCAGTAGGCCCGAGTCGAGCCATACTCCGGCGGGCGTTCCCTGGCAGACTGTGCGTCGGTGACCGGGAATCAGCACGACCCCTACGACGACTTCGACCGTCAGCGACGGGTGGCCGAAGCGCCCAAGACTGCGGGGCTGCCGGGCGCCGAGGGTCAGCACCGCACCGACTTCGCCCGGGATCGGGCGCGGGTCCTGCACAGCGCCGCGCTGCGTCGATTGGCCGACAAGACCCAGGTGGTTGGGCCCCGAGAAGGGGACACACCGCGCACCCGGCTGACGCATTCGCTCGAGGTCGCCCAGATCGGGCGGGGGATGGCGATCGGGCTGGGCTGCGACCCCGACCTCGTCGAGCTGGCGGGACTGGCCCACGACATCGGCCACCCGCCCTACGGACACAACGGCGAACGCGCGCTCGACGAGGTCGCGACGGACTACGGCGGTTTCGAGGGCAACGCCCAGAACTTCCGGATCTTGACCAGTCTGGAGCCCAAAGTCCTTGACGAGCAAGGCAATAGCGCGGGGTTGAACCTGACCCGGGCGTCGCTGGACGCGGTGACCAAGTACCCGTGGCCCCGCGGCGAAGCGCAACGCAAGTTCGGGTTTTACGACGACGACCGCGAGCCGGCCGCCTGGGTTCGGGCGGGCGCACCGGAGGGGCGGATGTGCCTGGAAGCGCAGGTCATGGACTGGGCCGACGATGTGGCCTATTCGGTGCACGACGTCGAGGACGGTGTGGTGTCCCAGCGCATCGACCTGCGGGTGCTCGCCGACGAAGACGAGGCCGCCGCACTGGCCAAACTGGGCGAGACCGAATTTTCCCGGGTGCGCGCCGACGACTTCATGGCGGCGGCGCGACGGCTCTCCGCCCTGCCGGTGGTCGCCGCCGTCGGAAAGTACGACGCCACGCTCGCGGCTTCGGTGGCGCTCAAGCGGTTGACCAGTGAACTGGTCGGCCGGTTCGCCTCGGCCGCCATCGCCACCACTCGCGCGGCGGCCGGTCCCGGCCCGCTGGTGCGCTACCGGGCCCAGTTGCAGGTTCCCGACCTGGTGCGCGCCGAGGTGGCCCTGCTGAAAATCCTGGCGCTGCAGTTCATCATGTCCGATCCGCGTCATCAGGAAACACAAGCCGGGCAGCGTGAACGCATCCATCGGGTGGCGCACTGGCTGTATGCGGGAGCGCCCCGCACGCTGGACCCGTTCTTTGCTGCGGCCTTCAACACCGCGGCCGACGACGGCGCGCGGTGGCGCGTCATCGTCGACCAGATCGCCTCCTATACCGAGGGTCGGCTCGAACGGATCGATACCCGCCAGGCCGGTCCGTAGTCGCCGGTCGGCAGGAAGTCGTCCGGTCTGGGAATCGGCGCGGCCGCCGCGAGTTAGGCTGCCCGACATGAAGAAATTCAGCGGCTCGCCCTTTGTGGCCTCCTTGTTGATGGGGCTTCCCGTCGTCGCCATGACTGCCTGCAGTTCACCGCAGCATGCGAGCACCCAGCCGGGCACCACACCACCGGTGAAGAGTGCCGCTCCGTCGTCCGGGGAGTCGACGTCGACCCTGGCGCCCGCCGCGGGCTCGCTGCGCGCGGAACTGAAGACGCCCGATGGCCGTTCGGCGGCCACCGCGACCTTCGACTTCACCGGCGGCTACGTGACCGTGACGGTGAAAACGGTGGCGCCTGGCATCCTCACGCCCGGCATCCACGGCCTGCATGTGCACGAGATCGGCAAGTGCGAGCCGAACTCGGTGGCGCCTACCGGCGGTGCGCCCGGCAACTTCCTGTCCGCCGGCGGTCACTACCAGGCCCCCGGACACACCGGCAAGCCCGAAAGTGGCGACTTGGCGTCCCTCGAGGTCCGGCAGGACGGCTCGGCGTACCTGGTCACCACCACCGATTCGTTCAACCGGGACGACCTGCTGGCGGGCAACAAGACCGCGCTGATGCTGCACGGCGCCCAGGACACCGAGAACGCAATGGATCGGGTCGCGTGCGGCGTCATCGGTACCGGCTAGCGTGCGCCGTCGCGACTTAGACTGAGCCGATGTCAAGCCCGGCAGGTTCACGCGCGGAGGGCGACGGCCGTGCCCGGGGTCGGGGCCGGATTCCCGATCGCGACATCGCCGCCATCCGCGAGCGGGTGCGCATCGACGAGGTCATTGGCGACTACGTCCAGTTGCGCCGCGCCGGCGCCGATTCGCTCAAGGGCCTGTGTCCGTTCCACGACGAGAAGTCGCCGTCGTTTCACGTCCGCCCCAACCACGGCCACTTTCACTGCTTCGGCTGTGGTGAGGGCGGCGACGTGTACGCGTTCATCCAGAAGATCGAACACGTCAGCTTCGTCGAGGCCGTCGAACTGCTCGCCGACCGGCTCGGTCACACCATCAATTACTCGGGCCCGGCGACCAGCGTGCAGCGCGACCGCGGCAGTCGCAGCCGGCTCGTCGCGGCCAACGCGGCGGCGGCGGAGTTCTATGCGGCGGCGCTGGAATCCGCCGAGGCGGCACCGGCCCGGCAGTATCTGACGGAGCGGAACTTCGACGCCGACGCGGCCCGTCACTTCGGTTGCGGCTTCGCACCCTCGGGCTGGGACTCGCTGACAAAGCACTTGATACGCAAAGGATTTGAGTTCAAGGAGCTGGAGGCGGCCGGCCTGTCACGGCAGGGGCGTCGCGGACCGATGGACCGCTTCCATCGCCGGTTGCTGTGGCCCATCCGCAGTTCGGCCGGCGAGGTGATCGGCTTCGGCGCCCGGCGGCTGTTCGACGACGATCCGATGGAAGCCAAGTACATCAACACGCCCGAGACGCTGCTGTACAAGAAGTCGAACGTGATGTTCGGCATCGACTTGGCCAAACGCGACATCGCCAAGGGGCACCAGGCCGTCGTCGTCGAGGGCTATACCGACGTGATGGCGATGCATTTGGCCGGCGTCACCACCGCGGTGGCGTCGTGCGGCACCGCGTTCGGCGACGAGCATCTGTCGATGCTGCGCCGGTTGATGATGGACGACAGTTTCTTTCGCGGCGAACTGATCTACGTGTTCGACGGCGACGCGGCCGGGCGGGCCGCCGCGCTCAAGGCCTTCGGCGGCGAACAGAACCTGGCGGGCCAGTCGTTCGTGGCCGTCGCGCCCGATGGCATGGATCCCTGCGATCTGCGGCTGAAGTCCGGTGACGGCGCGCTGCGCGATCTGGTGGCCCGGCGGACCCCGCTCTTCGAGTTCGCGGTCCGTTCGGCGCTCGCCGAGATGGACCTGGACAGCGCCGAGGGCCGGGTCGCCGCACTGCGCCGCTGCGTGCCGATGGTGAGCCAGATCAAGGACCCCACGCTGCGCGACGAGTACGCCCGCCAGCTCGCCGGATGGGTCGGCTGGGACGACGTCGCGCAGGTCATCGACCGGGTGCGCAGCCAGGCCAAGACGTCCAACACCGCGGCCCGCGGTGGCTCCGGACGCAAGGCGCCCCGCCGCGCGGCGCAGCCGCCCGCCGCGGCCCAGCCGGCCGCCAGCCGTCCTGACCCCCGAGACCCCACCCTGTGGCCGCAGCGTGAGGCGCTCAAGGCGGCCCTGCAATACCCGGCGTTCGCCGGGCCGGTGTTCGACACGCTGACGGTCGAGAGCTTCACCCATCCCGGATACGCGGCCATCCGCGCGGCCATCGAGACGGCGGGGGGCACCTCGAGCGGGATCACCGGCGCGCAATGGATCGAGGCGGTGCGTGAGCAGGCTTCGTCGCCGCTGACCGCCGGCCTGGCCAGCGAGTTGGGGGTGGAGGCCATCGCGGTCGACGAGGAGAAGCTGCCGCGCTACATCGGCGGCGTGCTGGCCCGGCTGCAAGAGGTGTGGATGGGCCGGCAGATCGCCGAGGTGAAGTCGAAGCTGCAGCGGATGTCACCGATTGAGCAGGGCGACGAGTACCACGCCCTGTTCGGGGACCTGGTGGCGATGGAGTCCTACCGGCGCAGCCTGCTAGAGCAGGCTAGCGGCGACGATTAGACGGCGTCAGCACGTCGTCGGCCGAGCCCTCGGCGTCGCGTTCCATGATGGCCGTTTGGTCGTCGATCTCGGTCAGGGTGACAAAACCGGCATCGGGTGAGATCCGATTCGCGATCTTGCGCCGCCCCCCTTCGATCATCGACTTGGCCACGGGGCTGCTGGTCAGCGCGCGATAGGTGCCGACGAGCTGCTCGTATCGGCGACGCCCAGCCTTCGAACCCAGCACGTAACCCAGCCCAAGCACCACGACATACCGGATCAAAACTTTCCTCCCGACTATCGATGGCTCCATCCTGCCTCACCGGCCGGGGCGCCCGCGCGGTCGATCCCCGTCTATGGGCGGCCCGAGGGTGGTCCACGCTAGTTGGGTGCGGTCGTGCCAGTACGCTAGAGTTCGTCCCGCGATCGGGTTAGTCCCCTGTAGCTCAATTGGCAGAGCATTCGGCTGTTAACCGAAGGGTTCCTGGTTCGAGTCCAGGCGGGGGAGCACTTCTCTGAACGTCTCAGTGGCCGGCGCTCTGGCCGCCGTCGATGTGTAGCGTCTCGCCGGTCACGAACGACGCGCCCTCTAGGTAGCGAATCCCCTCGATGATGTCGGCGATGGTGCCCATCCGGCCCAGCGGATGCATGGCGGCCAGCGCGGTCGTGTCGTCGTCGGCGTGCATCGGCGTGGCGATGTTGCCGGGGGAGATGGCGTTGACGCGGATCCCGTTGCGGGCGTATTCGATGGCCAGCGATTTGGTCACCGCCGCCAGGCCACCCTTGGTGAGCGCGGTCAATCCCGCCGGCACCCCGGAGTTTGCCTGCTCGAGCAGGGAGGTGGTCATGTTGACCACGTGGCCGCCCCCGCCTTGCCTCAGCAGCTGGGCGATGACGCGCTGGGTGATGTGGAAAAAGCCGGTCAGGTTCACCCCCGTCACCAACTCGTAGTCGGCCGGCGTGTACTCGGTGAACGGCTTGGGCACGAACACGCCCGCGTTGTTGATCAGCGTGTCCACCCGGCCGAACCGGTCCAGCGCCGTCGCGACGATGCGGTCGGCGGTCGCGGGATCGGCCACGTCACCGGCGACGGCCGCCACCTCGGCGTCAGCGCCGGCGGCGATCGATCGCGAATTGGCCACCACCGCGAAGCCGAGTTCGCGGTAGGCGTCAACCAGGGCGGCACCCATGCCCTGGGAGGCGCCGGTGATGATCGCGACTTTCTGACGGGCGTGATCTGCGGTCAACGGAGGTCTCCTTGCGCGGTCTGTCGCGGACGAGGCGGTCGACGCACCACCCGGTGGCACGCCGCGAATCGTGAATCTACTGTGACCCCAGACTATTAGGAGTGCTCGCCTCGATGCCGCTGCGCGTTGGCGCACCGATGAGGTCACGCGGCTGAGCGCGCATCCCGATGGCCCGGCCATCGCCTGCCCGGGCGGGCACCCGTCATCGTCACGGATTAGCCTGTGGCGCGCCGGCTTTCGAGGCGCTCGGCGCCGGTCGGCTGCCCGGCCCGCCCGGGGGTGGGTGACAAGCCCAGGTGGTCGCGCAGCGTGTGGCCGCGGTATTCGGTGCGGAAGCTACCGCGCTCCTGCAGCAGCGGCACCACCTTGGCGACGAATTCGTCGAGGCCGTGCGGCGTCAGGTGCGGCACCAGGATGAAGCCGTCGCAGGCATCGGACTGCACGTAGCGATCGATCTCGGCGGCGACCTGTGCCGGCGTTCCGACGAATTGCTGGCGGCTGGTCACCTCGATGATCAGCTCGCGGATCGACAGGTTCTCGGCTTCCGCCCGGGCGCGCCAGGTCTGGGCGACCGTCTTGGGGTCGCCGTGCCGGACCCGCCCGCGGGTGATGTTCGGGTTCTCGACGGGATCGACGTCGGGCAGGGGCCCGTCGGGGTCGTAGGCCGATAGGTCCACGCCCCACACCTGTTCGAGGAATGCGATCGCGGTCGGGCCGCTGACCTGCTGCTCGCGGATGTGGCGGGCGTTGTCCTGCGCCTCTTCGGCGGTGTCTCCCAGTGCGAACGTCGCGCCGGGCAGGACCTTGAGCTGGTCGGGGTCGCGCCCGTAGGCCGCGGCACGGCTCTTGACGTCGCTGTAGTAGCGCTGACCCGCCTCGAGCGACCCGTGCAAGGTGAACAGGGCATCGGCGTGCCTGGCCCCGAAGTCACGGCCGTCGTCGGAGTCACCGGCCTGCAGCAGCACCGGGTGGCCCTGCGGCCCGGCCGGCAGGGAGGCGACGCCGCGGACGTCGAATTGCGGACCGTGGTGCTCGACGACGCCGATGCGGGCCGGGTCGGCATAGATCCCGGCGTCGACGTCGGCGACGACGGCATCGGGCGTCCAGCTGTCCCAGAACCGCCGCGCGACGGTGATGAATTCCTCGGCCCGGTGGTAGCGGTCGGCGTGGGCCAGGAACCCGCCGCGGCGGAAGTTCTCCCCGGTGAACGCGTCGGAGGAGGTGACCATGTTCCAGGCTGACCGCCCGTCGGACAGGAGGTCCAGCGTCGCGAATTGCCTTGCCACTTCGTACGGTTCGTTGAACGTGGTGTTGATGGTGCCGGCCAGGCCGAGCCTGTCGGTGACCGCGGCGAGCGCGGCCAGCACGGTGAAGGTGTCGGGCCGTCCGACCACGTCGAGGTCGTGGATCTTGCCGCGATGCTCACGCAGCCGCAGGCCTTCGGCCAGAAAGAAGAAGTCGAACAGCCCCCGCTCGGCGGTCTCGGCAAGGTGCACAAACGATTCGAACGCGATCTGGCTGCCCGCACTCGGATCCGACCACACCGTGGTGTTGTTCACCCCGGGGAAGTGGGCGCCCAGATGAATCTGCTTGCGGTGGCCTGCTTCTCGAACGCTCATCCGGTCAGTCCCCATCGTTTGGCGATCAGTTCATGCGAGCGCAGCCGGTCGACGTGGCGGTGGGTCACGGAGGTGATCACCAGTTCGTCGGCGCCGGTGACCCGGCCCAGCAGTTCGAGCCGGTCGGCGACCTCGTCGGGGTTGCCGACGAATTGTGTTGCGGTTCGGTCGGCCACCAGCGCCTGCTGCTCCTCGGTCAAGGGCTCGCAGAAATCGGGGTCGGGGTAGGGGATGGCGCCGTGACCGCTGCGGATGGAATACACCCACCGGCCGTAACCGGACGCGAGGTGGCGCGCGGTGGCGCTGTCCTCGGCGACCACGACGTCGGCCGACACCACCACGTAGGGCTCCGATAGCCGCGCGGACGGGCGGAAGGCGTTGCGGTAGGCGGTGATTGCATCGAGCGCCGTGCCGGGGGTGATGTGGTAACTCGCGACGAACGGAAGCCCACGGGCGCCGGCGACCTCGGCGCTTTGCCCCTTGGTGCTGCCGAAGATCCACGGCGCCAACTGACCGCGCTCGCCGGGAACGGCATGTAGGTCATGGCCATCGACGCTGTAGGTGCCCGCCAGCAGCGCTTCGATGTCGGCCAGTTGGTCGGCGAAGTCGGGAGGTTGTGCGCACGGTTGCGCCAGCGCGGAGGCCTGCGCCCGGATCCGCTCGCTTTTCATCAGCGGTGTTTGGTCGAAGGGTGCGGGGATGACAAGCCCGTCGACCTCACGCCACGGCGTGGGCGCACGCTCGGAGTGGACCGGGGGCGGCGCCGCGGCGGCCTCCTTGCGCCGCTGCCCGGACCGGCCCAGCCCCATGTCGATGCGGCCGGGGTAGAGCGCGTCGAGGATGCCGAAGCTTTCCACCACGGCGAGCGCCGTCGTGTGGCCGATCTGCACGGCGGCCGACCCGACGTGGATTCGCTCGGTGGCCGCGGCGATCTGGCCGATCAGCGTCACCGGCGAGGAGCTGGCGACCGCGACGAAGTGGTGCTCGGCCAGCCAGTAGCGTCGGTAGCCCCAGCGCTCGGCGTGCTGGGCCAGATCGATGGTGTTGCGCAGTGCCGTCGCGGCGTCGCTGCCGGCGCTGATGGGCGCGAGGTCGAGGATCGACAGGGGAGTGATGCTCATGACGGCGCCGTCGCGTAGCGGTTCGGTGCGGTCGCCAACCCGAGGCGGTCGCGCAGTGTCTCGCCGTCGCGGTAGCCGGTGCGAAACCGGCCGGCGCGCTGCAGGCGCGGCACCAGGTCGTCGACGATGGCGGGCAGGTCGAGGGCGTTTACCGCGGGCCGCAGCCGCACCCCATCGACACCGGCGTCCTGCCAGGCGAGCAGGAGATCCGCCAAATCAGTTGTGCTGCCGACGAATACGAGTGCATCGGACGAGATGGCCGCTGCGGGCGCCAGTGGATCGTCGACCAGCGACACCACCAGGTCCGCATAGACTTTGAGCTTCCGGCCGGCGGCCCGCTGCGCGTGGCCCACATCGGCCAGGATGGCCCGCAGCGAGCCCTCGTCGTGCGGGGTGATGAAGACCAGGTCGGCGCTGGCGGCGGCGAATTCGTAGACCCGCGGTGCGTGGGCAAGTGCGGCCACCACCGGCTGGCCCTGAGGCGGGCGCGGGGTGATCGAGGGCCCTTTGACCGAGAAGCGCTCGCCGACGAAGTCGATGTAGTGCAGTTTGTCGCGGTCGATGTAGCGGCCGGTCGCCACATCGCGGATGACCGCGTCGTCCTCCCAGCTGTCCCAGAGCCGGCGCACCACCTCCACCGCGTCGGCGGCCTCGTCGAACAGGTCGTCGCCGTCGGGGGCGGCCCGCCGGCCGAACAGGGCGGCCTCGTGCGCCGTCGGGCTCACCCGCACCTGCCATCCCGCCCGGCCGTGGGAAATATGGTCAAGCGTCGCAATGGCTTTCGAGACGTGGAACGGTTCGGTATGGGTAACGGTCGCCACCGGAATCAGGCCGATGTGTCGGGTGGCCGGGGCGATGCGGGCGGCGACCAGCGTGGCATCCGCGCGTCCCGCTAGGCGCCGCGGCGAGATGTCGGCGCTGCGGCCGGGTTGCGCGTCAAGGCTGTCGTCGATGGTCAGGAAATCCAGCAGGCCGCGCTCGGCGGTGCTCGCCAGCGCTGCCCAATAGCGGCCGCTCAGTTGCCCGCCACCGGTCGCGTTGTGCGCGAACGCGTATCGCCACGCGTGGGGGTGCCAGCCGTAGCCGTCCAGTCCCACAGCCAGATGCAGCTCGGTCATGGTCGGTCCCCGGTGATCCCCGTCGGTTCGGCGTCGCGCAGCATGGTCATAACCCACTGTGCAACGCTGCCGACGGCGCTGCATTCCAAAACCGGGTTAAGTTCAGGCTGAGTAATACTTCGCCGAGTTCAGCCCGGCGGAACGCGGCGATGCGGGTTCGGTGCAGCGTGGCGAATACGGGCGATCACGGCGTCTTGCTCTGAACGCCACCGTCTTTCAGATGGAGAAGTCCTCGCCGTGCCACACGCCGGCTTCGGGCGGCCGGATGACGTGATTGCTCTGGGCACCGTCCGCGCGGGCTTCGAGTTTGGTCACCCGGGTCAGCAGCGACTGCAGGCTGACTCCGACGAGGTCGGGCATCATCGAGTCGTCCGGGCTGCCGGGACGGCTGCGGCTGATGACCTGTCCGGGCACGCCGACGACCACTGAGCTGGACGGAACCTCTTTGACCACCACGGCGTTGGCGCCGATACGGCTGTCGTCGCCGATCTTGATGGCGCCCAGGACCTTCGCCCCGGCGCCGATGGTGACCCGATCACCGATGGTGGGATGACGTTTGCCGGTGTCCCTGCCGCTGCCACCGAGGGTGACTCCGTGATAGATGGTCACGTCCTCGCCCACCTCGGCCGTCTCGCCGATTACCACCCCGGTGGCGTGGTCGATGAAGAGACCGGGGCCGAGCACCGCGCCGGGGTGGATCTCGACGCCGGTGAGGATGCGGGTGATCTCGCCGAACGTTCGCGCGGCCACCTTTGCGCCGCGGTTCCACAGCCAATGGCTGACGCGGTGACCCCAGATGGCGTGCACGCCCGGGTAGGCGAAGATCACCTGCAGCGTGGTCGGGACGGCCGGATCGCGTTCCCTGGCCGCTCGGATGTCACGACGGATGGCTTCGAGCATGACTAATCGGCCAGGTCGGAGAACAGCGGCGTGCTCAGGTACCGCTCGCCGAAGTCGGGCAGCACCACGACGACGAGCTTCCCGGCGTTCTCGGGCCGGCGGGCCACCTGCAGGGCGGCTACCACCGCCGCCCCCGAGGAGATGCCCACCAACAGGCCCTCCTCGGCGGCCAGCCGCCGGGCCAGGGTGATGGATTCCTCGTTGCCGACCGCGATGACCTCGTCGACCAGATCCAGCGCGAGCACGGGCGGGACGAACCCGGCGCCCAAGCCCTGGATCGGGTGCGGCCCTTTCTGTCCGCCGGACAGCACCGGCGACGCGGCCGGTTCGACGGCGATGAACTGCGCCGAGGGCTTGCGCTCCTTGATCACCTGGGCCACACCGGTGATGGTGCCGCCGGTGCCCACCCCGGCGACGAAGATGTCGACCTTGCCGTCAGTGTCGCGCCACACCTCTTCCGCGGTGGTCTTGCGGTGGATCGCGGGGTTGGCCTTGTTCTCGAACTGCTGTGGCACGAAATAGCGTTGGTCGCTTTTGGCAAGCTCCTCGGCCTTGGCGATGGCGCCCGGCATGCCCTCGGATCCAGGGGTCAACACGATCTCGGCTCCCAAGGCGCGCAACAACATTCGCCGCTCGACGCTCATGGTCTCCGGCATGGTCAGCACGCAACGGTAGCCGCGGGCCGCGGCCACCAGCGCCAGGGCGATGCCGGTGTTGCCGCTCGTGGGCTCGAGAATGATGGTGTCCGGTTTGATCAGGCCCGCCTGCTCGGCCGCGTCGATCATCGCGACCCCGATGCGGTCCTTGACACTGTTTCCCGGGTTGAAGAATTCCAGCTTGGCGACGACGTCGGCGACCGCACCCTCGGTGACCCGGTTCAGCCGGACCAGCGGGGTGTTACCGATCAATTCCGTGACGTTCTCCGCGATGCTCATCTATCTTTTGTCTCCAACGACGTAGGACCAGGCCTCATCCGCCTGCCAGCTAATATCGAACTCTATGTTCATCTCGGTGGGGATGGCTAGCGCTACAGGGGTAAAGCGTTGCGACGCTTCGTCCAGCGCCACCCCGGTGAGCACGCGTCCATGCAGATCGCCAACCGTTTTCGCGGTGAGCGTTATTCCCGAGGTGCCCGGCGCCTGGCGTATGTAGAAATCCGTGCCGGGTTGGATCGTGTCGCCGAATGCGAAGCCGTCGGCGTCCAGCAGCTCGTGACCGCCGGTGGCGCTGAGTATCAGCGGGATTCGCACCTGGAACGGCCCGACGAGGCCCGAATCCGCGGCGGCGTGCTGGTCGACCAGCAGGGCTTCGTCGGCGGCCTGGTGAGCGAACTTTCGCGCCTGCGCGAGCAGGTAGTTGTACAGGTGCACGACCTTGTCGGCGTTGCGATAGTGGCGCGCACCGGTGAGCCGGAAGCTGACGTGCTCGATGCGGGGGACATCGGCATCGGAGTGTGCGACCAGCCGGTAGTAGCGGTACCCGCGCCCGCCGCGGCCATGGCTGCTCGACGACAGTGTGCTGCCCTCGCCCAACGTGCGCTGGTGGCGGCCCCGGCCGGGGCGCACGGCCAGTTCGGATCCCGAAACGTCTTGCCAGTCAAGGCCATTGGCCGATTTCTGCAGCCGTACCGTGAGGTGCCCGTTGGAGGCGACCCACACCGAGTAGCCGCCGAGCTGAGGCGCGCCGTCGAATTCGAAGGTGATCACCGGCCCCGGTGAGCGGTGAACGGCGACGGGCACGTTGAGCGGGCGGGTGTCCAGCGCCAGGCCGTTGGTGAAAAACCAGATCGCGGCCTGGGTCGCGGCGATCGCCTCGTGCTCGTTGATGTTGGCCGGTCCGAGCGGATAACCCGCGTCACGCACCTGGCGGCTCAGTTCGGCGACGGAGCGCATCGGAAAGGAGTTCCGCAGGATCCAGCCGACCGTGGCTTCGTGGCTGGATGCGCGCAGATGGGGCAGGGCAGCCCAGGTGTCGACGCGGTAGCGCGACGGGTGCTGCGGCGCGACGCCGGTGAAATCCAGCGAGTAGGCGTGCACGTTCGGGTTGAGCCTGATCAGGTCGGTGCGCGCCCAGCTGCCGTCGGTGAACACGACCCGGTCGACGGTGTGGGAATAGGTGCCGCCCCGGTAACGGGTCATGCGGTTGAGCGCGGTGGCCGGTCGGACCACCGAACGCCGGCGGGTCGCCACCGGCGCCAGGGCACGGTTGGGCTCGGACAATATGGTCATGGGTTGCTGGTCTTCCTGAAAGGCTTTGGTTGGCCCACGCCTTCACGCCACCGGGCAGACCCGGCGGTACCGCCCGGAAATGGGCTAGCGCGGGGATTTCTACAGCGTCAGAGGGCTCAGGAAATCAACAGCAACAACAGCAACAACAGTCCACGCCGACGCAGCGCGACGGGACAAAGCACGACTGTGCGGGGTGTTGCATATCCCCACTATAGGGCATCGGCACTTCTCGACCCGTTTCGCTCAGCGGGGCTCAAAACCTTCTGGCCTGCCCCTACACTTGCCTAGGCTCGGCGCGCGGGCCCGCTTCTGTTGGGGGACGATAGATCCGCCCGATCCCGGCCGCAGTTCACGCATGAAAGGATCACGATGACGTCGGCTCAAAACGAGTCTCAGACACTTGGCGACCTCGCTGCCCGGCAACTAGCCAACGCGACGAAGACTGTCCCCCAGCTTTCGACCATCACGCCGCGCTGGCTGCTGCACCTGCTCGGCTGGGTCCCGGTGGAGGCCGGCATCTACCGGGTGAACCGGGTGGTCAACCCCGAGCAGGTGGCGATCAAGGCCGAGGCGGGCGCCGGCACCGACGAACCGCTGCCGGAGACCTATGTCGACTACGAG
>NZ_LZMG01000276.1:0-2627 GCF_001673615.1 Mycobacterium sp. 1245499.0 | reverse complement strand
CATCGTAGCCTTGAACGCCACCCCGGAGACCAGCATCGCGAGACCGATGACGAACAGCGCCACGCCCCACTAAAGTCCCCCACAACGCCCCACCGACGGTATTTCGCCTGGTAATCGGTCCGCGATCCAGAGCGCGACAGACGTCCCGGGCGGGGCGCGACACACCCTTTGCGCGGCTTTGACGGCGTCCTGACGACGGATAACCCTGAAAACGCCGCGGCTACACCCTAAGAATGGGGCGTTGTGGGGGACTTTAGTGGGGCGTGGTGGGGCATCGATACCGAGACGCGCTGCGGTTAGGCCTCGATTGAGCAGCAGAACGGCATCGACGGTTGCGCGGAGGCCGGATGCCCGGCCGACGGCTCCCGCCCCCGGAAAAACAAATCGGGGCAGCCGATGGCTACCCCGAGTGTGTGTGGATGCGGTTAGTCGTCGAAACGACGGCGGAACCGGTCCTCCATGCGGCTGGTGAACGAGCCCCCGCTCTTGTTGCGGCGTTGACGCAGCGACGTGGCCGCCGGGCCGGAATGGTCGGGCCTGCCGGACAACCGGGGGCCGGTGATCGCGAAGATCACTCCGCCGAACATGACGATGAACCCGAAGACGCTGAGGATCGGGAAGTTTCCGATCATCGTCGCCTTGAACGCCACCCCGGAGACCAGCATCGCGAGACCGATGACGAACAGCGCCACGCCCTGCAACCGCCGGCGGGCGGTCGGTGCGCGAAAACCTCCACCGCGAACACTCGACGCGAATTTGGGGTCCTCGGCGTAGAGAGCGCTCTCGATCTGATCGAGCATCCGCTGCTCATGATCGGAGAGTGGCATTCGTCCCTCCTTGCCGACTGTTAGGCACGTGACTATCGGTAGCACGCGGATGCCCGTTGCGGGGGCAACTAATTGAAATGATACGAGGTCAATCTGCCCCATACCACTGGTTCGGCGCCGATTCTATCCCGGCCGCCCGCGGACACCCCCGCAGACCGGAACTGCCGTGCGCTACAACCGGCTTCCCGAACCGCGGCCGTTCGTCGGTCCGGTGTCACGACCACTCGTCGGGCCGTCGCACGTGGGTCCGATAATGGGCGATAGCGGCCCGGCCCGCCGCGACCACCTGCCGCCGACGCACCGCAGCGCCCCGCGCACCGATGAGGAACCGATGAGGAGGAGACCGCGAGTTGGCGATATTTCTCATCGATCTGCTGCCCCACGACATGGAGCGTCGCCTCGGTGACGCCCTGGCGGTGTACGTCGATGCGATGCGCTACCCACGCGGCACCGAGAACCAGCGCGCCGCGATGTGGCTGGAACACATCCGGCGGCGGGGCTGGCAGGGGGCCGGCGTCGTCGAAACCGAGGAGGCCGAAGACGCAGGCGGGCAACCGCCCTCGGCCGAGGCCCTGGCCAGCGCCCCGCTGCTCGGGGTGGCCTACGGCTATCCCGGCGCGCCCGGGCAATGGTGGCAACAGCAGGTGGTGCTGGGCATGCAGCGCGGCGGCTCACCGCCGCAGGAGATCTCGCGGCTGATGAACAGCTACTTCGAGCTGACCGAGCTGCACATCCACCCCCGCGCCCAGGGCCGCGGGCTGGGCGAGGCGCTGGCCCGACGGCTGCTCGCCGGTCGCGCCGAACAGAATGTGCTGCTTTCCACGCCGGAAACCAATGGTGAGCCCAACCGCGCCTGGCGGTTGTATCGGCGCCTGGGCTTCACCGACGTCATTCGCGGCTACCACTTCGCCGGCGACCCGCGGGCTTTTGCGATCCTGGGCCGCAAGCTACCGCTATAGCCGGAGCCGGCCCGCGACCCGGCCCAGGTCGGAAGACGCCACCTCATTCGGGTGGCACATCGGATCTGGCACGATGACCTGGTGCGAGCCAGCTCTCCCCCGCCCCGCAGCCGAGGATCCCGAGCGTCTCGAACTCGACGGCGCCGCCTGACCGCCCTCGCGCTGCTGCTGCTGGTGGTGCCGTTGGCCACCGGGTGCCTGCGGGTCCGGGCCTCGCTCACCATCTCCCCCGACGACCTGGTGTCCGGCGAGATCGTCGCCGCCGCGAAACCCAAGACCCCCAAGGACACCGGCCCCCAACTGGACAGCAACAACCTGCCGTTCAGCCAGAAGGTGGCGGTGTCGAACTACGACAGCGACGGCTACGTCGGCTCGCAGGCGGTGTTCTCCGACCTGACGTTCGCGGAGTTGCCGCAGCTGGCCAACATGAACTCCGACGCCTCCGGGGTGAACCTGACGCTGCGCCGCAACGGCAACCTGGTGATCCTGGAGGGTCGGGCGGATCTGACCTCGCTGACCGATCCCGAGGCCGACGTCGAGCTGACGGTCGCGTTCCCCGGGGTAGTGACCTCAACCAACGGTGACCGGGTCGAGCCCGACGTGGTGTCGTGGAAGCTCAAGCCCGGGGTGGTGACCACCATGACCGCCCAGGCCCGCTACACCGACCCCAACACCCGTTCCTTCACCGGAGCGGTGGTGTGGCTGTGCATCGCGTCGTTCGCGGCCGCCGGGGTGGTGGGGCTGCTGGCCTGGGTCAGCCGGGACCGGTCACCGCGGTTGACGGCGCCGCGCGACCAGCCGCCGCCCAGCTAGCTACCCCTGCCGGCCCGGTGACCAGTAG
>NZ_LZMG01000275.1:0-6150 GCF_001673615.1 Mycobacterium sp. 1245499.0 | reverse complement strand
CTGCCGGTCGTGGTGCGGCCCAGCTTCACGATGGGCGGGCTGGGGTCCGGCATGGCGCGATCCGTCGAAGAGGTCGACCGGATGGCCGGCGCAGGCTTGGCCGAGAGCCCGAGCGCCAACGTGCTGATCGAGGAATCGATCTACGGCTGGAAGGAATTCGAGCTCGAGCTGATGCGCGACGGCAACGACAACGTGGTCGTCGTCTGCTCGATCGAGAACTTCGATCCCATGGGCGTGCACACCGGCGACTCGGTCACCGTCGCGCCGGCGATGACGCTGACCGACCGCGAATACCAGCGGATGCGGGACCTGGGCATCGCGATCCTGCGCGAGGTCGGGGTGGACACCGGCGGCTGCAACATCCAGTTCGCGATCAACCCGGTCGACGGCCGGCTGATCGTCATCGAGATGAACCCGCGGGTGTCGCGGTCCAGCGCGCTGGCCTCTAAGGCCACCGGCTTCCCGATCGCCAAGATCGCCGCCAAGCTCGCCATCGGGTACACCCTCGACGAGATCGTCAACGACATCACCAAGGAGACGCCCGCCTGCTTCGAGCCCACGCTGGACTACGTGGTGGTCAAGGCGCCCCGCTTCGCGTTCGAGAAATTCCCCGGCGCCGACCCCACCCTGACCACCACCATGAAGTCCGTCGGCGAGGCGATGTCGTTGGGCCGCAACTTCATTGAGGCGCTCGGCAAGGTGATGCGGTCCCTGGAAACCACCCGCGCGGGTTTTTGGACCAAGCCGGACCCGGACGGCGACGTCGGTGAGGTGCTCGACCGGCTGCGCACCCCGACCGAGGGCCGGCTCTACGACATCGAGCTGGCGCTGCGGCTGGGCGCGTCGGTGGAGCGGGTCGCCGAGGCCAGCGGCGTCGACCCGTGGTTCGTGGCGCAGATCGGCGAGCTGATCGAGCTGCGCGCGGAGCTGATCGCCGCCCCGGTGCTCGACGCCGACCTGCTGCGCCAGGCCAAGCACAGCGGGCTGTCGGACCGCCAGATCGCCGCGCTGCGCCCCGAATTGGCCGGCGAGAACGGGGTGCGCTCGCTGCGCGAGCGCCTCGGCGTGCACCCGGTGTACAAGACCGTCGACACCTGCGCGGCGGAGTTCGAGGCCAAGACGCCGTACCACTACAGCAGCTACGAGTTGGACCCCGCCGCCGAGACCGAGGTGGCGCCGCAGACCGAGAAGCCCAAGGTGCTGATCCTCGGATCGGGACCCAACCGCATCGGCCAGGGCATCGAATTCGACTACAGCTGCGTGCACGCCGCAACGACGTTGTCGCAGGCCGGTTTCGAGACGGTGATGGTCAACTGCAACCCGGAGACGGTGTCCACCGACTATGACACCGCCGACCGGCTCTACTTCGAGCCGCTGACCTTCGAGGACGTCCTCGAGGTGTTCCGCGCCGAGCAGCAGTCCGCCGGTGACGGACCGGGCGTGGTCGGGGTGATCGTGCAGCTCGGCGGCCAAACCCCGCTCGGGCTGGCGCAGCGCCTGGCCGACGCGGGCGTACCGATCGTCGGCACCCCGCCGGAGGCCATCGACCTGGCCGAGGACCGCGGCGCCTTCGGCGACGTGCTCACCACCGCCGGCCTGCCCGCGCCGAAGTACGGCATGGCAACCACTTTCGACCACGCCCGGCGGATCGCCGAAGACATCGGCTACCCGGTGCTGGTGCGGCCGTCCTACGTGCTGGGCGGCCGGGGCATGGAGATCGTCTACGACGAGGAGACGCTGCGCGGCTACATCACCCGGGCCACCGAGCTCTCGCCCGAGCACCCGGTGCTCGTCGACCGCTTCCTCGAGGACGCGGTGGAGATCGACGTGGACGCGCTGTGCGACGGCACCGAGGTGTACATCGGCGGCATCATGGAGCACATCGAGGAGGCCGGCATCCACTCCGGCGACTCGGCGTGCGCCCTGCCGCCGGTGACGCTGGGCCGCAGCGACATCGAGAAGGTGCGCCGGGCGACCGAGGCCATCGCGCACGGCATCGGTGTCGTGGGACTGCTCAACGTGCAGTACGCGCTCAAGGACGACGTGCTCTACGTCCTGGAGGCCAACCCGCGCGCCAGCCGCACGGTGCCGTTCGTGTCCAAGGCCACCGCGATCCCGCTCGCCAAGGCCTGCGCCCGGGTCATGTTGGGCGCCAAGATTTCCCAGCTGCGCGAGGAGGGGTTGCTTGCGGCGTCCGGCGACGGCGCCCACGCGGCGCAGAACGCCCCGATCGCGGTCAAGGAGGCGGTGCTGCCGTTCCACCGGTTCCGCCGGGCGGACGGCTCGGGCATCGATTCGCTGCTGGGCCCGGAGATGAAATCCACCGGCGAGGTGATGGGAATTGACCGCGACTTCGGCAGCGCCTTCGCCAAGAGCCAGACCGCGGCGTACGGGTCGCTGCCCGCCCAGGGCACCATCTTCGTGTCGGTGGCCAACCGCGACAAGCGCTCGCTGGTGTTCCCCGTCAAGCGGCTGGCCGACCTGGGTTTCCGCGTGCTGGCCACCGAGGGGACAGCGGAGATGTTGCGCCGCAACGGGATTCCGTGCGACGAGGTACGCAAGCACTTCGAGGAGCCGCAGCCGGGCCGACCCGCGGAGTCCGCGGTGGACGCGATCAAGGCCGGCGAGGTCGACATGGTCATCAACACGCCCTACGGCAACTCCGGGCCACGCATCGACGGCTACGAAATCCGTTCGGCCGCAGTGTCGGTCAATATCCCGTGTGTCACCACCGTGCAGGGCGCCTCGGCCGCCGTCCAGGGCATCGAGGCGGGCATCCGCGGCGACATCGGCGTGCGCAGCCTGCAAGAGCTGCACAGCCAGATCGGCCAGGGCGGCCTGCCTGGTAGCAGGCACCGGTGACCGGCTTCGGCGTCCGGCTGGCCGCCGCGAAAGCGGAGCGCGGGCCGCTGTGCGTGGGCATCGACCCGCATCCCGAGCTGCTGCGCGCCTGGGGCCTGCCCACCACCGCCGACGGGGTGGCCGCGTTCTGCGACATCTGCATCGAGGCGTTCTCCGGCTACGCGGTCGTCAAACCCCAGGTCGCGTTCTTCGAGGCGTACGGCGCCGCCGGATTCGCGGTGCTGGAACGCACCATCGCGGCGCTGCGGTCGGCCGGGGTGCTGGTGCTGGCCGACGCCAAACGCGGCGACATCGGCACCACGATGGCGGCCTACGCCGCCGCCTGGGCGGGTGATTCGCCGCTGGCCGCCGACGCGGTGACGGCCACGCCATATCTGGGGTTCGGCTCACTGCGGCCGCTGCTGGAAGCCGCCGCGGCGCACGACCGCGGGGTGTTCGTGCTGGCGGCCACCTCCAACCCGGAGGGGGCGACCGTGCAGCGCGCCGCCTTCGACGGCCGCACGGTGGCCCAGCTGGTCGTCGACCAGGCGGCGGTGGTGAATCGGTCCGCCACCGGATCCGGGCCGGGATACGTGGGGGTGGTCGTCGGCGCGACGGTCTTGCAGGCGCCCGATCTGAGCGCCCTGGGCGGCCCGGTGCTGGTGCCCGGGCTCGGCGTCCAGGGCGGGCGGCCCGAGGCGCTGGCGGGGCTGGGCGGGGCGGAACCCGGCCAGTTGTTGCCGGCGGTGGCCCGCGAGGTGCTGCGGGCCGGCCCGGGCGTGCCGGAGCTGCGCGCGGCGGCCGATCGCATGCTGGACGCGGTCGCCTACCTGGCGGTGTGAGCGGGTTCTGCGTCTAGTCCGACGCGACTGCGGTGCTGGGCCGCGCGGTTTCGACGATGACGGTGGTGGCCTTGACGACGGCCACGGCGACGCTGCCGGGGCGCAGCTGCAGTTCCTCGGCGGCCTCGGTGCTCATCAGCGAGACGACGGTGAACGGGCCGCACTGCATCTCGACCTGGGTCATCACCTTGTCGCTGACCACCGACGTGACCAGCCCGACGAAGCGGTTGCGGGCCGAGCTGCCGATGCTCAGCGGGTCCGCCGGCGGGGCGGGCGCATTGGTGCGGGAGAAGCGGGCGAGGTCCTCGCTGGCGATCACCTTGCGGCCGGCGGCGTCGTGACTGACCGCCAATGTGCCCTGGTTGATCCAGCGCCGCACGGTGTCGTCGCTGACTCCGAGCAGCTCGGCCGCCTGGCGAATTCGCAGGTTGGACACCCCCCGATCGTATCGGATTCCGCACCGCCGATTAGCTGAAATGGCCCGGGGGCGGGCCCGAAAACCGCAGTTACGGAACCAGATTGCAGATTTAACCGTGGTTACGGAAACGTACTGTGCGCGGATCGGAATCCGCGGACCCTCGGCGCCCCGCACGCACCGGCGCCCGTCGGGCGCGGCGGCGAACCGCGGTCGGCCAACGACGCTGCGGCCCTTGGTGGTTGGTGAAGGTCATCGTGCGTCGGCAGACCGAGTCGGTGTACCTCCCGGCGGTTCGGCCACGGTCTCCCCGGTGGCTGGCCTGTTGTTGCCGGGCGATCCCGGGGGCGGCCTGGACCGCTGCGCCGGGCCAAAGGCGGCGTTGGCCTGCCCTTTGACCGGCGGCGCGACACGCGCGACACGCCGCAACAAATCCGTGATCCGTCGCACCGGGCGTCACGGCCGCTCGGCGGCGGGTTTCCGAACGGCCCGGCCAAGCCGTCGCGCGCCGCCCCCGGGGGCTAAAACCGCAGCTAGCGACCCTGGCAAGGCGTCGAACCGGCCCGGCGAACCCCGCCCGGGCAACGTCGAAGGCGGCCGCCGCCGGCCCCGGCGGGAGCGCCGCTTCGGCCTGCCACGCGCCGGTCCATGCTGGGAGTTTGTCCCCTCAAGCAGGGGGTCGGGTTAGATTTCGTCAGGAGGCCTGAGTACGGTCGTCTCCGCTGGCAGAAGTACCGGCGAGACAAAAAGCGATCGATTGAAATTGATTGATCAGATACGGAGGAATCGTGGCCCTTCCCCAGTTGACCGACGAGCAGCGCGCGGCCGCGTTGGAGAAGGCGGCTGCCGCACGTCGAGCGCGAGCAGAGCTCAAAGACCGCCTGAAGCGTGGCGGCACCAACCTGACCCAGGTGCTCAAGGACGCCGAGACCGACGAAGTCCTGGGCAAGATGAAGGTTTCCGCGCTTCTCGAGGCGTTGCCCAAGGTGGGCAAGGTCAAGGCGCAGGAAATCATGACTGAGTTGGAGATCGCCCCCACCCGCCGCCTGCGCGGTCTCGGCGATCGCCAGCGCAAGGCCCTGCTGGAAAAGTTCGGCTCCTAACCCGGCCGCCGACGATGCAGGCCGCACGGCCTGAGGAGAAGGCGGGCAATCCGACCCGAGCCGTGGGCGCACCCCCCGAGGGGCGTCCGTGAGCGCCGGCGGGGGACCGGACGTCCAGCACGGCACACGTCCAGAACCATCAGGTAACGGACGTGTGGTCGTGCTGTCCGGTCCTTCCGCGGTGGGCAAGTCGACGGTCGTCCGGTGCCTGCGCGAGCGGGTGCCGAACCTGCATTTCAGCGTCTCGGCCACCACGCGGGCGCCGCGCCCCGGCGAGGTCGACGGTGTCGATTATCACTTCGTCAGCCCCGCCCGCTTCCAGCAGCTGATCGACGAGGGCGCGCTGCTGGAGTGGGCCGAAATCCATTCGGGACTGCACCGGTCGGGCACCCTGGCCGAGCCCATCCGGACCGCCACGGCCAATGGGTTTCCGGTGCTCATCGAGGTCGACCTGGCCGGCGCCAGGGCCGTCAAGAAGGCGATGCCGGAGGCGCTCGCGGTCTTCCTCGCACCGCCCAGCTGGGAGGATCTCGAGGCCAGGCTCATCGCCCGCGGCACCGAGACGCCGGAGGTCATGCGGCGGCGGCTGGGGACCGCCCGCATCGAAATGGCGGCCCAAAACGACTTCGACCGGGTGGTCGTGAACAGTCAATTGGAGTCAGCGTGCTCCGAATTGGTATCCTTGCTGGTGGGAACTGCGCCGGACCGGCCTGACCCGTCTGGCCAGACCAGAAGCCGGACCACATCCCAGCAAGATTGACCACCGAATTTTTCCGAACTTTGCAGCGGTGACGAGCCGCTCGAATCCGCCAGGAGATTGACCTAAGTGAGTATTCCGCAGTCCGACGCGGCTTTGGCCGCCGTCCCCGACCGGTTCGATCCGTCCGCCGGGGGACAGGGCGCCTACGACACCCCGCTGGGCATCACCAACCCGCCCATCGACGAGCTG
>NZ_LZMG01000274.1:0-25999 GCF_001673615.1 Mycobacterium sp. 1245499.0 | reverse complement strand
CGCCAGGTTCAGCTGCACATAGACGGCCTTGCCGTCCGGGCTCTGGGCGCCCGCCGCGGTGAGGCGATCGCCCCACAGGTCCTGCACATGCTCGATATGCTTTGTGTCGCTTTTTAATTCACCGACCAGCTTGTCGTAGTAGGCGTGTGCCTGGTCGTCAAGCGGCTGTTGCCCCTCCAAGACCAGCATCGCGAAGCTGTCCGAGTCGGACTCTTTAAAGTCCTTGCCCATGCGCTGCATGGCCTGCACCGCCGGCGCGTCCTGGGGGGCGAGCGGAACCGAATGCTGTTGGCCCACAATCTCGAGCCGCGGCACCCCGAACGTCACCAGCAGGGTCAGCGCCACCCACCCGATGATGATGAACACCGCAAGGTGGCGGATGGACCGCGCGAAGCGCGAAGGCCGGGGTGGGTGCGAGGTCATAGTGCCCTCGACAGGCTGACGACGCTATTGCCCTGTGTCACAGTGTTCCCCACGGTTGCTGTTCCCATCCTGAAGTGGAAGCCGCCACCTATTGCGGCTGCTTCAGGAGCAGTGAACGCACCAACGGACGCGGGCCGGTGTGCCGCAGCATCGTGCTGGCCGGGCGGGGGCGCACCAGCTGTGGCCACCAGAACCAACGTCCCAGCAAGGCGGCGACGGAAGGCGTCATGAACGCCCGCACGATCAGCGTGTCGAACAGCAAGCCCAGCCCGATCGTCGTACCCGTCTGCCCGATGCTGCGTAGATCGCTGACCACCATCGATCCCATCGTGAACGCGAACACCAGGCCGGCGTTCGTCACGACCTTTCCGGTACCGCCCATCGCGCGGATGATGCCGGTGTGGATCCCGGCGCCCAGTTCCTCCTTCATGCGGGAGACCAGTAGCAAGTTGTAGTCGGAACCCACCGCCAACAGCACGATCACGGAGGTGGAAAGCACGGTCCAGTGCAGCTGCATGTGCAGCAGGTACTGCCATACCAGCACCGACAGCCCGAAGGACGCGCCGAGCGAGAGGAGCACCGTGCCGACGATGACCATGGCGGCGATAAAGCTTCGCGTCATGATCAGCATGATGATGAAAATGAGGCAGAGCGCGCTTACGCCGGCGATCAACAGGTCGAACTTGGAGCCGTCCACCAGATCTTTGGTGATTGCCGCGGTGCCGGTCAGATAAATCTTGGCATTTTCCAGGGGAGTGCCCTTGAGCGATTCCTCGGCCGCCGTCTTGATCTGTTCGACCCGCGCGAGGCCCTCGGGTGTCGCCGGGTCTCCCCGCTGCGAGATGAGCAGACGAACGTCCCTGCCGTCCGGCGACATGAACACCTTCTCAACCCGCTTGAAGGAATCAGAGCCATTGATGATCCCCGGCGGCAGATAGAACGAGTCGTCGTTTCTGGAGGCATCGAAAGCCTGCCCCATGGCACTGGGATCCTTTGCGCTGGAATCCATCTGGCCCATGACGCCGGACATGGTGCTGTGCATGGTCAGCATCATGCTGCGCATGCCCGACATGGTTTCGATCATGGGCGGGATCTGCATGACCAGCTGCGGCAGCAACGCATCCATCTGATCAAGATTGTTTACCAGGTCCTTGAGCTTGTCGCTGATCAAATCGACGCCGTCGAGCGTATCGAATATGGACCGCAACGAAAAGCAAACCGGAATGTCGTAACAGTGCTTTTCCCAATAAAAATAGCTACGGAGTGGTCTAAAGAAGTCCTCGAAATCCGAAATATGATCGCGAAGGTCCGACGTGATGTCCTGCATCTCATGCGTGGTCTGGGTGAGGTGATGCGTCGTCGCCACAAGCTCTCTCATCAGGTCCAGCATGTGCTGCATCATGCCGATCATCTTCCCCAGCTCGTTGGCCTGGGTGAGCATGTCGTCCATGCGGTCTTTTTGGAACGCCATGTTCTGCATCTGGCTCGCCTGGCCCATGCTGACGATCCACGGAATCGTGGTGTGCTGCAGCGGAACTCCCTCGGGGCGGGTCACGGTCTGCACGGTCGCAATGCCCGGGACGGCCAGAACGCCCTTGGCGAGCTTGTTGATCACCAGCATGTCCGTCGGATTGCGCAGATCGTGATCGGTCTCGATCAACAGAATCTCGGGCATCGACATGCGCTGACCGGGGAAGTGGCGGGCCGCGGCCGCGTACCCGACGTTGGCGGGGATGCTGGCCGGAATGAATTTCTGGTCGTCATAGCTGGGCCGGTAATTCGGCAGGGCCAACAGCCCGATCAGCGCGACGGCCAAGGACGCGATGAGGATGGGCGCGGGCCACCGGACGATCGCCGTGCCGATCCGTCGCCACCTGCGGGTCGACAGCGCCCGCCGCGGCTCGAACAGGCCGAACCGCGCCCCGGCGGCGATAAGGGCCGGCCCCAGCGTGATCGCGACCAGGACCGCGATCGAGATACCGACCGCACAGGGGATGCCCAGCGGCTGGAAATAGGGCAGCCGGGTGAAACTGAGGCAGAGCACCGCGCCGGCGATGGTCAAGCCGGAGGCCAAGACCACCTTGGCGACGCTGTTGAACGTCGTATAGAAGGCCTCTTCCCGGCTTTCGCCGGTCTGCCGCGCCTCCTGATATCGGCCGACGAAGAAGATGCCGTAGTCGGTACCCGTCGCGATAACGGCGGCGACCAGCAGGTTCACGGCGAACGTGGTGAGGCCGACCACCCCGAGATGACCGAGCAGCGCGACCATCCCGCGCGCGATCTGCAATTCCAGGCCGACAATCAACAACAGCAGAATGACCGTGACGATCGACCGATAGACGAGCAACAAGGTCAAGAAGATCACCGCAAGGCTCGCCAGCGTCACCAGCATAACGGTCTTTTGACCCGCGATATTCATGTCCGCGACGATGGGCGCGGGCCCCGTGACATAGACCTTCAGACCAGGTGGTGGCGAAGCGTCCTGCACGATCTTGCGGATCGCGGCCACGGACTCGTCACCCGCGGCCGCACCCTGGTTACCGTTCAGGTTCACCTGGACGTAAGCGGCCTTGCCGTCCTGGCTTTGCGCGGCGCCGCGGGTCAGCGGATCGCCCCAGAAGTTCTGGACGTGCTGCACGTGCCGATGATCGTCTTCGAGGAGCTTGACCAGGCGGTCGTAATACTTGTGCGCGTCGTCGCCGAGCTGCTGCTGGCCCTCCAGCAGGATCATGGCCAGGGCGCCGGAGTTGCTTTCCTTGAAGTCCTGGCCAAGGCGTTCCATGGCCTTGAAGGATGGCGCGCCCAGCGGGCTGAGCGATACCGCATTCTCCGCCTCGACCTGCTCCAGCGACGGGACGCCGATGCTGATGAGGACGGCGACCGCCAACCAGCCCAAGATGATGGGGACCGACAAGCGATGGATGAGCCGCGCGATCCGTGGTCGCGCGGCGGGCCGGGTCTCCAATGGGGGCGCGCTCATGTTGCCGTCAACACGCAGTAGGTGAAGGCATTCAATTCGTGCGAGATCCTCTCGGCTTTGACGACACCGTCGACCACGATGCGGCAGCCGAGACTATCGCTATTGCCCTGCGCGACCACATTGCCCACGATCGACGGCAACGTCGTCGAGATGTCGAACGTCCACGGCAGCTCGATGCCGTTGATGTGGTTCGGTTCGCCGTTGGCGTCAAAGTAGCTGATGTCGGCCATCGAGCCGGCGGGGCCGAAAACCTCGTACTTCACGTGCTTGGGATTGAACGGCTTGGTGTCTTGCTGCCGGGACTCGGCGTACGTCGGGCGCTTCTCGGAGCCGAAGACACCATGCAGCCGCGAGACGGTCATGCCTCCGGCGATGACGACGGCCACGATGACCAGCGGGATCCACAGCCGGCCCAGGAAACCGAAAAGCCCGGGTCCCCTTTTAGTTCTCGGCCGAGCCTTGGCAGGGCCGCGTTGCTGCTCGGGTTCTTTTGACGATCGACGACCAAAGCCCAGGAAACCGCGTTGGCTAATGTCTCGTCCTTCCGCGATGGTGTTGTCGGGCCGGGCCCGTACCTCCGATTCGACCACTGCACCCCCTTCAGCCGCACCGTCGCGCCCGCGCGGTGTTCGCCCCCGGCCATGCAACTACACATCGGCCGCGATCGCCCCAGGTGACGGCGCTCCGAATGCCAGGCCCGCCGCCGACCAGCCGTTTTTCTTTCACCTCTTGCGGGTCCCGCCCTCGGGGAGCGCGACCAGGTCTTGATGAGTAAACCACGGCAGTCGCTTCCGTATCAGTGCTTTGTCAACGCGATGCGGGATCGTAATGCCTATCGGGTATGCACGACATCTCCCTGATCACGAATCCGCCCGAGGACTCCCGCCCGTCGCACCGCCACCTAAGCACAACACACCGTACGTGTCACTGGCACAGATGGTTCAAGGATCCACGCGGAGCCGGGCCGTTCGCCTCGTGGTGATTTTCCGGCGCCCCACAGGTTCGGCTAAGCTATGTGGCGCTAAGCACAAAAACTTCATCGGCCTGAAGAAGGTGCCTGCCCCAATAGCGATATCGCGCAGTCCACGCCATTGAAGCAGGTCATTGCAACGCTTTTAGGGGCATCGGGGCCCCACCGCACGCCACGCACTCGACGGCGTCAACAGCCTGCTAGGCCACACCGGGAACTTTGTCCAAACCACGGACGAGCACTTTGGGGCTCAACTATGGTTTGGACCTGTTCCACTCATGTCCACTTATGCATCCTGGAGAATTGTGAGCATCAATCCCTTCGACGACGACAACGGCAGCTTTTTCGTCTTGGTGAACGACGAGGAGCAACACAGCTTGTGGCCGGCCTTCGCCGATGTTCCAGCTGGCTGGCGAGTGGTACACGGGGAAGCCGACCGAGCTGCGTGTTTGGAGTACATCGAGCAGCACTGGCCTGACATTCGGCCGAAGAGCCTGCGCGACAAGCTCGCAACGGGTCGGGGTTTTGAGCAGTAAGCAGCAGGGGTATGGGGCGGGCGGCGGAGACTTGGGGGAGTCGATGGAGGAAGATCGGGCACTTCCGCTAACGCGCGGTCAGCTTGACATCTGGTTGTCCCAAGAAGCCGGGTTCGCCGGCACCCAATGGCAGCTCGGTCTCCTGGTCAAAATCGACGGCACCGTCGACCACGACGCCCTCGAACGCGCAATCACCCAGGCGGTCGCCGAGGCCGAGCCGGGCAGGGTCTCGTTCTTCGAGGTCGACGGCCAGGTGGTGCAGAAACCGGTCGACTACCCGCATGTCGAGCTGACGCTCGACGACCTGAGGGACGCGTCCGACCCGGTACAGGAAGCCCGCGAGAGGGCTTCCGCCATCCAGCGCACACCGATGGCGCTGAACGGCCAGCTGTTCAAGTTCGTGCTCTTTCAAACAGGGCACGAGGAATTCTATTTGTTTGGTTGCTGCCACCACATCGCCATCGACGGTCTGGGCATGGCCCTGGTCTGCCGCCGCGTGGCAACCATCTATTCGGCGATGGTGGCCGGCAAGCCGATCCCCGACGCCTACTTCGGGTCGGCGCAGGATTTGGTGGACCTCGAGTCGAGCTACGAAGCCTCCGACGACTACGCCGAAGACAAGGCCTACTGGAGCGAGCACCTGCCGCCGGAGAGCGGGCCCGTCGACCGGCTGCCCACCGCCACCGGGGAGCAAGACCACTACTCGCCGTCGGCCTCGGTGCAGCTGGACCCCTCGGTTGCCAACCGGATCAAGGAGCTGTCGAAGAAGCTGGCCATCCGCCGGTTCTCGGTGACCACCGCCGCATGCGCCCTGCTGGTGCGCGGGTGGTCCGGCAGCGGTTCGGAGGTGGCGCTCGACTTTCCGGTCAGCCGGCGGGTGCGTCCCGAATCGAAGACGCTTCCCGCGATGCTCGCCGGCGTGGTGCCGCTGGTCCTGACGACCGAGCCCCAGTCGAGCGTCGCCGACTTCTGCAAGCACGTCGACAAGCGGATCCGCGAGCTTTTGCAGCATCAGCGTTTCCCGGTGCACACCCTGGAGGGTGACGGGCTGCGGCAAGCCCCGAATCGGGTCGGCATCAACTTCATCCCGTCCCGCCTGACGCTGGACCTCGCCGGCTCCCCGGCGACCGCGTCGTACACCAACCACGGCCCGGTCGGGCACTTCGGCCTCTTCTTCCTCGGCGCCGGCGACCAGTTGTTCCTCAGCACGGCGGGCCCCGGCCAGCCGTTCGCGAGCTTCGGCGTCGCCGACCTGGCCGGCCGGCTGCAGCAGATCCTCGAGGAGATGACCGCCGACCCGGACCGGCCGCTGTCGTCGATCGATCTGCTGACCCCCGACGAGCCCGCCCGCATCGACGAGTGGAGCAACCGGCCGGCGCTGCACGAGCCGGTGCCCGACCCCGTGTCGATCCCCCAGGCGTTCGCCGAGCACGTGCAGAACACGCCCGACGCGGTGGCGGTCACCTTCGGTGACCGCGCCCTGACCTTCGCCGAACTCGACGAAGCCTCCAACCGGTTGGGCCATCTGCTCGCCGGTCACGGCATCGGGCCGGGGGACTGCGTCGCGGTGATGTTCCCCCGCTGCGCCGACGCCATCGTCTCGATGCTGGCGGTGCTCAAGACCGGCGCGGCCTACGTGCCGATCGACCCGGCGCACGCGTCGTCCCGGATGGATTTCGTGCTCGCCGACGCGGGGCCCAGCGCGGTGATCACCACCGCGGACCTGCGCTCGCGGCTCGACGACCACGACGTCCTGGTCGTCGACGTCCACGACCCGGTCGTCGACAGCCAGCCCGGCACCGCGCTGCCGCTGCCGGCGCCGGAGAACACCGCGTACATCATTTACACCTCCGGAACCACCGGAACCCCCAAAGGCGTTGCGATTCCTCATCTCAACGTCACCTGGCTGATCGAGTCGCTCGACGCCGGCCTGCCCAAGGGCAACGTGTGGACCCAATGCCACTCGGCGGCCTTCGACTTCTCCGTCTGGGAGATCTTCGGCGCGCTGCTGCGGGGCAGGCGGCTGCTGATCGTGCCCGAATCGGTGGCGTCCTCCCCGGCGGATCTGCACGCGCTGCTGGTCGCGGAGAAAGTCAGCGTGCTGACCCAGACTCCGTCGGCCGTGGCGATGCTGCCGGCCGACGACCTGGAGTCCACCGCGTTGGTGGTGGCCGGTGAGGCCTGCCCGACCGACGTGGTCGATCGGTGGGCGGCGCCCGGACGCGTGATGCTCGATGCGTACGGCCCGACGGAGACCACGGTGTGCGCGTCGATCAGCAAGCCGTTGACGGCCGGGTCCTCGGTGGTGCCGATCGGCTCCCCGATAGCCGGCGCGGCGATGTTCGTGCTCGACAAATGGCTGCAGCCGGTGCCCGCCGGCGTGGTCGGCGAGCTGTACCTGGCGGGCCGCGGCGTCGGACACGGCTATGTGCGCCGGGCCGGGCTGACCTCAACGCGGTTCGTGGCCAACCCCTTTGGCGGTCCCGGCGCGCGGATGTACCGCACCGGCGACCTGGTGTGCTGGGGTCCGGACGGGCAGCTGCAGTACCTGGGCCGCGCCGACGAGCAGGTCAAGATCCGCGGCTACCGCATCGAACTCGGCGAGATCCAGGCCGTGTTGGCCGGCCTCGACGGAGTGGACCAGGCCGCGGTGATCGCCCGCGAGGACCGCCCCGGCGACAAGCGGCTGGTCGGCTACATCACCGGCACCGCCGACCCGGCCGCGTTGCGCGCCCAGTTGGCCGACAAGCTTCCGCCCTACATGGTCCCGACCGCGGTGATGGTGTTGGACACCCTGCCGCTGACCGGCAACGGCAAGCTCGACAAACGCGCCCTGCCCTCGCCCGAGTACGCCGCGAGTGAATATCGCGCCCCGGCCGACGCCATCGAGGAGATCCTGGCCGACATCTACGCCCAGGTGCTGGGCGTGGAACGCGTCGGCGTCGACGACTCCTTCTTCGACCTCGGCGGCGACAGCATCCTGTCGATGCAGGTGGTGTCGCGGGCCCGCGCGGCCGGCGTGATCTGCCGCCCGCGCGACATTTTCGTGGAGCAGACGGTCGCCCGCCTGGCGCGGGTGTCCGAGGTCGCCGCCGACGGTGAGCTCGGCGCGGTCGACGAGGGGATCGGGCCCGTGGTGGCCACCCCGATCATGCGCTGGCTGCAGACCATCGACGGCCCGATCGACGAGTTCAACCAGACCATGGTGCTGTCGGCACCGGCCGGAGTGACCGAAGCCGAGGTGACGGCGGTGCTGCAGGCGCTGCTCGACCGCCACCCCATGTTGCGGCTACGCGTGCAGGACGACGGCGCCGGCGGCTGGTCCCTCGAGGCGCCCGAGGGGGGGTCGGTGCAGGCCGGCGACTGCGTGCGTGCGGTCGACGCGTTGTCCGACGCGGCCTTGGTCGAGGCTCGCGGCCGGCTCAACATCGCCGACGGGATACTGGTGAGCGCGGTATGGGCAAGCGCGACAAACCAATTGGCGTTGGTCATTCACCACCTTGCCGTCGACGGCGTGTCGTGGCGGACCCTGATCGAAGACCTCAACATCGCCTGGGCCCAGCATCACAACGGCCAACCGGTGGAACTGCCGGTGCCAGGAACGTCTTTCGCCCGTTGGTCTTCGCTGCTGGCCGACTACGCGCAGACGCCGGCGGTGGCCGCGCAGGCCGACGCGTGGCGGCAGGTGGCAGCCACGCCGGCGGCATTGCCTGCGGCCGGGCCGGGGGACACCTACGCGACGGCCGGTCAGTTGTCGGCATCGTTGGATGTCGACACGACCCGGCTGCTGTTGGGGGAGGTGCCCGCGGCGTTTCACGCTGGGGTGCAAGACATTCTGTTGATCGCGTTCGGCTTGGCGTTCACCGAATTCCTGGGTGAGGCCGCGCCGATCGGTATCGACATCGAAGGGCACGGCCGCCACGAAGAGGTGGCCTCACGCGTTGACCTGTCGCGCACGGTGGGCTGGTTCACCACCAAATACCCTGCGGCGCTGAAGATCAACGGCCCCCTGAAGTGGTCGCAGGTGGTCGCCGGTGAGGCCGCACTGGGTGCGGTGATCAAGGACGCCAAGGAGCAGCTGCGCGCCCTGCCCGACGGCCTGACCTACGGACTGTTGCGCTACCTGAACGACGACGTCGACCTGCAGGGCGCAGACCCGGTGATCGGGTTCAACTACCTGGGCCGGCTGGCCGCGGGAGCCGACCTTTCCGAGGACCTGTGGCGGGTCAGCGAGGACAGCCTGTCGTCGGCGGCCGTGGCCACCGCGGTGGCAATGCCGTTGGCGCACACCGTGGAACTCAACGCCGGCACCATGGACACCGAGGCCGGCCCGCACCTGCACGCCAACTGGAGGTGGGCGCCGTCGGCGCTAACCGACGAGCAGGTAAACCGGTTGAGCCAATTGTGGTTTGACGCGCTGACCGGCATCTGCGCGCACGTGCGCGGCGGTGGTGGCGGGTTGACCCCGTCCGACATCGCCCCCGCCCGACTGGATCAGCAGCAGATCGACGAGCTCTGCCGTGCGCACCAGATCGCCGACGTGTTGCCGCTCAGCCCCGTCCAGCAGGGGTTGCTCTTCCACACCAGCTTCGCGCAGGAACTCGAAGACCTCTACGCGGTGCAGCTCGCCATCACCGTAAGCGGTTCCCTTGACGCGCAACGGCTTCGCGAGGCGGTGCAGACCGTCGTCAACCGCCACCCCAACCTGGCGGCCCGCTTCATTGACGAATTCGGTGAGCCGGTGCAGATCATCCCGGCCAAGCCGGTGATGGCGTGGAACTACATCGAGCTGGACGGCGGCGATGTCGACGCGCAGGTCGAGCAGCTGGCCGCGGCCGAGCGCACCGCGGTCTGCGACCTGGGCGGGGAGTCCCCGTTCCGGGCGGCGTTGATCCGCACCGCGCCCGACCGGCACCGGTTCGTGCTGACCATTCACCACATCGTCATCGACGGCTGGTCGCTGCCGGTCCTGATGCGCGAAGTGTTCGCCGGCTACTACGGCGAGCGGCTGCCCGCGCCGCCGTCGTACCGCAGTTACCTGATGTGGCTGGCCGCGCAGGATCGTCTTGGCGCCCAAGCGGCTTGGGGCGAAGCCCTCGCCGGCTTCGAAGCCCCCACGCTGGTGGCGCCGCCGGGCAAGATCGGCCGGCGCGCCGTTGCCACCTACACGGTTTCGGCGGACACCACCCGCGCGCTGAGCGAACTGGCCCGCTCCAGCCGCACCACCGTCAGCACCGTGCTGCAGGGCGCGTGGGCGCAACTGTTGACGTGGCTGACCGGCCAGCACGACGTGGCCTTCGGCACCGCGGTCTCGGGCCGGCCCACCGAACTGGCCGGCGCGGACGCCATGGTCGGCTTGCTGATCAACACCGTGCCGGTGCGCGCCGACATCGCCGCCGCGACCACCGTCGCCGATCTGCTGGAGCAGCTGCAGCGCGCCCACGCCGAAACGCTCGAGCATGAACACTTGGCGCTCAACGAGATTCATCGCGTCACCGGACACGACCAACTGTTCGACACGCTGTTCCTCTACGAGAACTACCCGATCGACGCCGGTGCGCTGCTGGGCGTCAACGAGCTGGCGGTCACCGAGTTCAGCAGCCGCGAGTTCAACCACTACCCGCTTTCCGTGGTGGCCACGCCCGGGCACGAGCTGAGCCTGCGCGTCGAGTACGACACCGAGGTGTTCGATGCGTCCGCCGTCGAAACACTGATCGACCGGTTGCGTCAGGTGATGGCCTCGATGGCCGCCGATCCCGCGCAACGGCTTTCGTCGATCGACCTGCTCGACGCCGCCGAGCACGAGCGGCTCGATGCCTGGGGCAACCGGGCCATGCTGACCCAGCGGCGGCGGGCACCCGCGTCCATTCCGGCGTTGTTCGCCGCCCAGGTGGGCCGCGCCGCCGACGCCGTGGCGATCACCTGCGGCGAGCGGTCGTGGACCTACCGCGAGGTCGAAGAGTCGGCAAACCGGTTGGCGCACTTGCTTTCCGAGCGGGGCGCCGGGCCGGGTCAGCGGGTCGCGGTGGTGATCCCACGCTCGGCTGAAGCGGTGATGGCGATCTTCGCCGTCCTGAAGACCGGGGCGGCGTATGTGCCGATCGACCCGAGCGTGCCGGCGGCGCGGTTGGAGTTCGTGCTCGGTGATGCTGCGCCGATCGCCGCGCTGACCACCGCCGAGGTGCGGCCACAGCTGGACGGCTTCGACGGCCTGGTCATCGACATCGACGACCCCGCCGTGGGCAGCCAGCCCACGACGGCCCTGCCGGTGCCGGCCCCGGAGAACATCGCCTACATCATCTACACCTCGGGAACCACCGGAACCCCCAAGGGTGTGGCCATCCCGCACCACAACGTGACGTTGTTGCTGGAGACACTGGATGCTCAGCTCGGGTTGGGCCAGGTGTGGACGCAGTGTCACTCGCTGGCGTTTGACTTCTCGGTGTGGGAAGTCTTCGGGTCCTTGCTGTATGGCGGGCGTCTGGTGATCGTGCCGGATGCCGTGGTGCGCTCGGCTGAGGACTTGCACGCGTTGTTGGTTCGCGAGCAGGTGAGTGTGCTCAGTCAGACGCCGTCGGCGTTCTATGCGCTGCAGAGCGCCGATGCGTTGGCGCCCGAGCTGGGTGAGCAGCTGAAGTTGCAGACGGTGGTCTTCGGTGGCGAGGCGCTCGAGCCGCAGCGGTTGTCGACGTGGCTGCACCGCCATCCCGGCCTGCCCCGGATGATCAATATGTATGGCATCACCGAGACGACGGTGCACGCCTCGTTCCGGGAGATCGTCGACGGGGACGTCGACAGCAACGTCAGCCCCATCGGGGTGCCGCTGGCCAACCTCGCCTTCTTCGTGCTGGACGGCTGGCTGCGTCAGGTGCCCGTCGGTGTGGTCGGTGAGCTGTACGTCGCCGGCGGCGGGCTGGCCACCGGCTACGTCGGGCGGCCGGGGCTGTCGGCCACCCGCTTCGTCGCCTGCCCGTATGGGGCACCCGGCGCGCGGATGTATCGCACCGGTGACCTGGTCCGGTGGGGCGCTGACGGTCAGCTGCAATACATGGGCCGCGCCGACGAGCAGGTCAAGATCCGCGGCTACCGCATCGAGCTCGGCGAAATCCAGGCCGCCCTCGCCTCGCTGTCCGGGGTCGAGCACGCGGCGGTGATCGCCCGCGAGGACCGCCCCGGCGACAAGCGGCTGGTGGGCTACATCACCGGCACGGCCGACCCGGCCGAGGTCCGCGCCCAGCTCGGCGAGCGGTTGCCGAGCTACATGGTGCCCTCGGCGGTGGTGGTGCTCGAGGCGCTGCCCCTGACGGTCAACGGCAAGCTGGACACCCGCGCGCTGCCAGCGCCGGAATATTCCGACGCCGACCGCTACCGCGCCCCGGTGAGCGCGATCGAGGAGATCCTGGCCGGCATCTACGCCCAGGTGCTCGGCGTGGAACGCGTCGGCGTCGACGACTCCTTCTTCGACCTCGGCGGCGACAGCATCCTGTCGATGCAGGTGGTGGCCCGCGCCCGGGCGGCCGGGGTGGTGTGCCGCCCGCGCGACGTCTTCGTCGAGCAGACGGTGGCCCGGTTGGCGCGGGTCGCCACGGTGGCCAGCGGTGACGACGACGTCGTCGACGAGGGGCTCGGGCCGGTGGTGGCCACGCCGATCATGCGGTGGCTGCAGGACATGGACGGCCCCGTCGAGCAGTTCAACCAGACCATGGTGCTCGCGGCGCCCGCGGAGGTCACCTTCGACGACGTGCCGGTGGTGGTGCAGGCGCTGCTGGATCGGCACGCGATGCTGCGGCTGCGCGTCGAGGACGACGGCGTCGGCGGCTGGTCGCTCGAGGTGCCCGAGGCGGGCTCGATCCAGGCCGGCGACTGCGTGGAGTCGGTCGATGTGCTGTCCGAGGCGGCGCTGGTCGACGCGCGGTCGCGGCTGAACCTGGCCGACGGCGTGTTGGTGCGTGCCGTATGGGCAAGTGCGACAAAGCAATTGGCGTTGATCATCCACCACCTGGCGGTGGACGGCGTGTCGTGGCGGACCCTGATCGAGGACCTCAACATCGCCTGGGCGCAGCACCACAGCGGGCAGCCGGTGGCCCTGCCGGTGGGCGGCACCTCGTTCGCCCGGTGGTCGTCGCTGCTGGACGAGTACGCGCGGCGCCCCGAGGTGGTCGAGCGGCTGGAGGAGTGGCGGCAGGTGGCCGCCGTGCCGGCGGTGTTGCCGCAGGCCCAGCCCGAGGACACCTACCTGACGGCCGGGCAGTTCTCGGCGTCGCTGGACGTCGAGACCACGCGGCTGCTGCTCAGCGAGGTGCCCGCGGCGTTCCACGCCGGTGTGCAAGACATCCTGTTGATCGCGTTCGGACTGGCCTGGACCCAGTTCGTGGGCACCGGCGCGCCGATCGCCATCGACGTGGAGGGTCACGGACGCAACGAGGAACTGGGCCCGCGGGTGGACCTGTCGCGCACGGTCGGCTGGTTCACCGCGAAGTACCCGGTGTCGCTGCGGGTCGGTGGGCTGTCCTGGGGCCAGGTCGTCGGCGGGGACGCGGCGCTGGGTGGGCTGGTCAAGGACGCCAAGGAACAACTGCGCGCCCTGCCGGACGGCTTGACCTACGGGCTGCTGCGCTACCTGAATGCCGAAGCGGCACTGGATGATCCGGATCCCGTCATCAGCTTCAACTATCTGGGTCGGCTCGGCGGCGGCGCCGCCGAATTGTCCGCCGAGCTGTGGCAGCTGGCCCCGGACAGCTTCGCGATGGCCGGCGCGGCGGGCGCGGTGGCGCTGCCGTTGCCGCACACGGTGGAGCTCAACGCCGGCACCATGGACACCGCGGACGGCCCGCACCTGCAGGCCAACTGGACCTGGGCGCTCTCGGCGCTGGACGAGAAGCAGATCAGCCGGCTCAGCGAGCTGTGGTTCGACGCACTCGCCGGCATCTGCGCGCACGTGCGCAACGGCGGCGGCGGGTTGACCCCGTCCGACGTCGCGCCCGCCCGCCTGAGCCAGCGCGACCTCGACGAACTGCAGCAGCGGTACCAGATCGCCGACGTGTTGCCACTGACGCCGTTGCAGCAGGGGCTGTTGTTCCACACCGGCACCGCCCAGGGTGGCGAAGAATCCGAAGACCTCTATGCCGTGCAGCTCGACATCTCGGTCACCGGTGCCATCGACCCCGAGCGGCTGCGCCAGGCGGTGCACGCCGTCATCACGCGCCATCCCAACGTGGTGGCCAGCTTCCTGGAGGACTTCGGGGAGCCGGTGCAGGTTCTCTCGGCCGACCCGGAGCTGGCCTGGCAGTACGTCGAGCTGGACGCCGGCGACGACGTCGAAGCACAGGTGGACCGGTTGTCCACCGCCGAACGCGTCGCCGTCTGCGATCTGGCCGGGCAGCCCCCGTTCCGGGGCACCCTGATCCGCACCGCGGAGAACACCTACCGATTCGTGCTCACCAACCACCACATCGTGCTCGACGGCTGGTCCAAGCCGCTCCTGCTGCAGGAGATCTTCGCCAGCTACTTCGGGGTGCGGCTACCGGCGCCGGTGCCGTATCGCAGCTTCATCACCTGGCTCTCGGAGCAGGATCGGGCCGCCGCGCAGGCCGCGTGGCGCGAGGTGCTCGAGGGCTTCGAGACCCCCACGCTGGTGGGGCCGTCGGGCCGCACCGGGCTCGGCCCGCGCGGCGTCGCCGAGTTCGCAGTGTCCGCGGAGACCAGTCGTTTGCTGGGCGAATTGGCCCGTTCGTGCCGCACGACGGTCAGCACGGTGTTGCAGGCGGCGTGGGCGCAGCTGCTGATGTGGCTTACCGGGCAGCACGATGTGGTGTTCGGCACAGCGGTTTCGGGTCGACCGACGGAATTGGCCGGATCCGACGCGATGGTGGGCCTTTTGATCAACACCGTTCCGGTGCGGGCCACGATCGGCGCCGAAACCACCATCGCCGACCTGCTTGACCAGCTGCAACGCGCCTACACCAACACCCTGGACCACCAGCATTTAGCACTGAATGAAATCCATCGTGTAACGGGACATGACCAAATTTTCGACACAATGTTCGTGTACGAGAACTATCCCATCGATACTGCCGCGCTATCGGCCGTGGACGAGTTAACTATTAGTGGATTCACGAATCGGGAATACAACCACTACCCGCTTTCGGTGCAAGCTGTGCCAGGCCACGAAATAGGTCTTCGCGTCGAGTTCGATACGGACGTGTTTGGCGAGGCGAGGATCGAGAAGCTAGTTGAGCGATTTCGGCGGGTGCTGGAAGCCATGACCGTGGACTTGGAGGAGCAGTCATGACCGTCGGTGCGGGACGGCGATTGTTGTCGATCGATCTGCTGGATGGCGGCGAGCACGACCGACTCGATGAGTGGGGTAACCGCGCCGTCCTGACCAAGCCGGTCAAATCTCCGAAATCGATCCCCGAGGTGTTCGCGACGCAGGTGGCGCGTGACCCTCAGGCCGTGGCGCTGACGTTCGGCGATCGCTCGCTGACCTATCGCGAGCTCGATGAGGCCGCCAACCGCCTGGCGCACCTGCTGGCCGAGCAGGGCGCGCGCCCGGGTGAGTGCGTCGCGTTGCTGTTCTCGCGTTCGGCCGAGGCGATCATCGCGATTCTCGCGGTGCTCAAGACCGGGGCCGCCTACCTCCCCATCGACCCGGCGCTGCCGTCCGCGCGCATGGAATTCATGCTCGGCGACGCCACACCGATCGCGGTGGTGACCACGGCCGGCCTGCGCACCCGGCTGGACGGATTCGACCTGCCCGTCATCGACGTCGACGAAGCCGCGGCGGACGGCCAGCCCAGCAGCGAGCTGCCCGGGCCGGCGCCCGAGGACATCGCGTACATGATCTACACCTCGGGCACCACCGGAACCCCCAAGGGCGTCGCGGTCACCCACCGCAACGTGACCGAGTTCCTGCGGACGTTGCACGCCGATCTGCCGACCGGGCCGGGGAAGGTCTGGTCGCAGTGGCACTCGCTGGTCTTCGACGTCTCCGTCTGGGAGATCTGGGGCGCGCTGCTGCACGGCGGCCGCCTCGTGGTGGTGCCCGAGTCCGTCGCCGGCTCACCCGATGAGCTGCACGCCCTGCTGGTCGCCGAGAAGGTCAACGTCCTGAGCCAGACCCCGTCGGCGGTGGGCATGCTCTCGCCGGAGGGCCTGGACGACACCGCCCTGGTGGTGGCCGGTGAGGCCTGCCCGGCCGAGGTGGTCGACCGGTGGGCGCCGGGACGGGTGATGATCAACGCCTACGGCCCGACCGAGGCCACCGTGTACGCCGCGATGAGCACGCCGTTGGCGGGCGACTCCGGGGCCCCGCCGATCGGCTCGCCGGTTCCCGGCGCGGCGTTGTTCGTGCTGGACAAGTGGCTGCGGCCGGCGCCGGAAGGCGTGGTCGGTGAGCTGTATGTGGCCGGCCGCGGCGTCGCCACCGGCTACGCCCGCCGGTCCGGATTGACGGCCTCGCGCTTTGTGGCCTGCCCGTTCGGCGGGCCGGGCGCGCGGATGTACCGCACCGGTGACCTGGTCCGCTGGGGCGCCGACGGCCAGTTGCAGTACCTTGGTCGCGCCGACGAGCAGGTCAAGATCCGCGGCTACCGCATCGAGCTCGGCGAGATCCAGTCGGCGCTGGCCGCGCTGGACGGCGTGGACCAGGCGGCGGTGATCGCCCGCGAGGACCGCCCCGGCGACAAGCGCCTGGTGGGTTACATCACCGGGACCGCCGACCCGACCGAACTGCGCACCCAGCTGGGCAAGCGGCTGCCGGCCTACATGGTCCCGGCCGCGGTCGTCGTGCTGGAAAGCCTGCCGCTGACGGTCAATGGCAAGCTGGACAAGCGCGCCCTGCCCGCGCCCGAGTACCACAAGCGCGGCGGCCAGTACCGCGCCCCCAGCAACCACACCGAGGAGATCCTGGCCGGCATCTACGCCCAGGTGCTGGGTGTGGAGCGGGTCGGTGTGGACGACTCGTTCTTCGATCTGGGCGGCGACAGCATCCTGTCGATGCAGGTGGTGGCCCGCGCCCGCGCGGCCGGCGTGATGTGCCGCCCGCGCGACGTGTTCGTCGAACAGACCGTCGCCCGGCTGGCCCGCGTGGCCACTGACGGCGCCGACCAGGACGACGTGGTCGACGAGGGGATCGGGCCGGTGCTGGCCACCCCGGTCATGCACTGGCTGCAAACCGTGCAAGGCCCGATCGACGACTTCAACCAGACCATGGTGCTGGCCGCTCCCGCGGGCGTCACCTCCGACGACGTCGTCGTCGTGCTGCAGGCCCTGCTGGACCGGCACCCCATGCTGCGGCTGCGCGTCGAGGACGACGGCGAGGGCGGCTGGTCGCTGCACGCGCCCGAACCGGGCACCGTGCAGGCCGGCGACTGCCTGCAGACCGTCGACGAGCTGTCCGATACCACGCTGGTGGCGGCCCGGTCCCGGCTGAATCCGGGCGCCGGAATCATGGTGAGCGCCGTCTGGGCAAGCGAGACAAGTCAATTGGCGTTGATCATCCACCACGTGGCCGTCGACGGCGTGTCGTGGCGGACCCTGATCGAGGACCTCAACATCGCCTGGGCGCAGCACCACCGCGGCCAGCCGGTGGCGCTGCCCGCCGGCGGCACCTCGTTCGCCCGCTGGTCCTCGCTGCTCGCCGAGCACGCGTTGAGCCCCGAGGTGGTCGAGCAGGCCGACGCCTGGCGCGAGGTCGTCGCCACCCCGGCCGTGCTGCCCGCGGTGCGCCCCGAGGAGGACACCTACCAGACCGCCGAGCAGCTCTCGGTGTCGCTGGACGTCGAGACCACCCGGCTGCTGCTGGGCGAGGTGCCCGCGGCGTTCCACGCCGGCGTGCAGGACATCCTGTTGATCGCGTTCGGGATGGCCTGGACGCAGTTCCTGGGTAAGAGCACGCCGATCGGCATCGACGTCGAGGGCCACGGCCGCCAGGAAGAGCTGGGCCCGCACGTCGACCTGTCCCGCACCGTCGGCTGGTTCACCACCAAATACCCGGTGTCGTTGACGGTCGACGGCCTGGACTGGTCGAACGTGGTCGCCGGCGACGACGCGCTGGGCGCGGCGGTCAAGGCCACCAAGGAGCAGCTGCGTGCCCTGCCCGACGGGCTGACCTACGGCCTGCTGCGCTACCTGAACCCCGACATCGACCTGGGTGGAACCGACCCGGTGATCGGCTTCAACTACCTGGGACGGCTCGGCGCGGCCGCCGACCTGCCCGGCGAGTTGTGGCGGCTGAGCCCGGACAGCCTGTCGCTGAGCGGCGCGGCCGCGGCGGTCGCGATGCCGCTGATGCACACCGTCGACCTCAACGCCGGCACCATGGACACCGAGGAAGGCCCGCACCTGCACGCCAACTGGACGTGGGCGGCCTCGGCGATGGACCGCGAGCAGATCAGCCGGCTCAGCCAGCTGTGGTTCGAGGCCCTCACCGGGATCTGCGCCCACGTGCAGGGCGGCGGCGGCGGGCTGACCCCGTCCGACATCGCACCCGCGCGCCTGAACCAGCGCCAGATCGACGAGCTGAGCAAGCAGCACCAGGTCGCCGACATCCTGCCGCTGACGCCGCTGCAACAGGGCCTGCTGTTCCACGCCAGCTTCGCGCAGGACCCGGGCGACGACGTCTACGCGGTGCAGCTCGGCATCACCGTGACCGGCGAGCTGGACTCGCACCGCCTGCACGACGCGGTGCACACCGTGGTCAACCGCCACCCCAACCTGGCGGCCCGGTTCTGCCCGCAGTTCGGCGAGCCCGTCCAGGTCATCCCGGCCGACCCGGTCATGGCCTGGCGGTACATCCAGCTGGGCGCCGAGGATCTGGACCCCGAACAGCGGGTCGAGGAGCTGTGCGCCGCCGAACGTGCCGCGGTCAGCGATCTGGCCAACCGGCCGGCATTCCGCGCCGCGCTGATCCGCACCGCGGACAACCGGTACCGGTTCGTGCTGACCAACCACCACATCGTCATGGACGGCTGGTCGCTGCCCATCCTGCTGCGCGAGATCCTCGCCAACTACTACGGGGACCAGCTGCCCGCGCCGGCCACCTACCGCAGCTACCTGACCTGGCTAGCCAGCCAGGATCGCACGGCCGCGCAAGCCGCGTGGCGGCAGGTGCTCGACGGATTCGACACCCCCACCCTGGTGGGACCGGCCGGCCGGATGCGGCTGGGCCGGCGGGCCGTTGAGTCCTACCGGCTGTCCGCGGAGACCACGCGCGCCCTGGGCGAGCTCGCCCGCACCTGCCACACCACCGTCAACACCGTGCTGCAGGCCGCGTGGGCGCAGCTACTGATGCGGCTGACCGGCCAGCATGACGTCGCGTTCGGCACCGCGGTGTCGGGCCGGCCGGCCGACCTGATCGGCGCCGAGTCCATGGTGGGTCTGCTGATCAACACCGTGCCGGTGCGGGCCAGCATCACCGCGGAGACCACCGTCGCCGACGTGCTGGAGCAGTTGCAGCAACACCACAACGACACCCTCGAACACGAGCACCTGGCGCTGAGCGACATCCACCACGTGACCGGTCACGACGCGCTGTTCGACACCTTGTTCCTGTACGAGAACTATCCGATCGACACCAGCGTGCCGCTGGGCTTCCACGAGCTGGCCATCACGGATGTCACCAACCGCGAGTACAACCACTACCCGCTGTCGGTGATGGCGCTGCCGGGCCGGGAACTCGGCCTGCGCGTCGAGTTCGACACCGACGTGTTCGACGCGGGCGGCATCGAGAAGCTGACCGAGCGGTTCCAGCGGGTGCTGTCCGAGATGACGGCCGATCCGACCCGACGGCTGATGTCGCTGGACGTCGTGGACGAGCACGAGCACGCCTGGCTCGACGAGCGCGGCAACCGCGCGGTGCTGAGCCAGCCGCCGACCGCCAAGTCGATCCCCGCGATGTTCGCCGCCCAGGTGGCCAGCACCCCGGACGCACCGGCGCTGACCTTCGACGGCAGCACGATGACCTACCGGGACCTCGACGAGGCCGCCAACCGGATGGCGCACCTGCTGACCGAAGAGGGCGCCGGGCCGGGCGAGCGGGTCGCGCTGTTGTTCTCGCGGTCCGCCGACGCGATCGTCGCCATCCTTGCAGTGCTCAAGACCGGGGCGGCGTACCTGCCGATCGACCCGGCGCTGCCGGCCGCCCGGATCGAATTCCTGCTCACCGACGCCGAGCCGGTCGCCGTGGTCACCACCTCGGCGCTGCGGGAGCGGCTGGACGGCTGCAGCCCGACGGTCATCGACGTCAACGACCCGGCGCTGGCCAACCAGCCCGGCACGGCGCTGCCGATGCCGTCGTCGGACAACATCGCCTACGTCATCTACACCTCGGGAACCACCGGTGTCCCCAAGGGTGTGGCCGTCACGCACGCGAACGTCGCGCAGTTGGTGGAGACGCTGCACGCCGACCTGCCGGAGGCGGGGGTGTGGGCGCAGTGGCACTCACTGGTCTTCGACGTCTCAGTGCACGAGATCTGGGGCGCGCTGCTGCACGGCGGCCGCCTGGTGGTGGTGCCCGAGTCGGTCGCGGCCGCGCCCGACGAGCTGCACGCGCTGTTGGTCGCCGAACAGGTCACCGTGCTGAGCCAGACCCCGTCGGCGGTCGGCATGCTCTCGCCCGAGGGCCTGGAGTCGACGGCGCTGGTGGTTGCCGGTGAGGCCTGCCCGGTCGAGGTCGTCGACCGGTGGGCGCCGGGACGGGTGATGATCAACGCCTACGGCCCGACGGAGGCCACGGTCTACGCGGCCATGAGCGCGCCGCTGAAGAGCGGCACGGGATCGGCGCCCATCGGTTCGCCGGTGCCGCGCGCCGCGCTGTTCGTGCTGGACCGGTGGCTGCGCCCGGCACCCGAGGGTGTCGTCGGCGAGCTGTACATCGCCGGTCACGGTGTGGCGACCGGGTATTCACGCCGGCCCGGCCTGACGGCGGGGCGCTTCGTCGCCTGCCCGTTCGGCAGCCCGGGTTCGCGGATGTATCGCACCGGCGACCTGGTCCGCTGGGGCCGCGACGGTCAGCTCGAGTACCTGGGCCGCGCCGACGAGCAGGTCAAGCTGCGCGGCTACCGCATCGAGCTCGGTGAGGTGCAGGCCGCCCTGGCCGCGCTCGACGGCGTCGAGCAGGCCGCGGTGATCGCCCGCGAGGACCGCCCCGGCGACAAGCGCCTGGTCGGCTACATCACCGGAACCGCCGACCCGGTCGGCATCCGCGTCCAGCTGGCCGACCGGCTGCCCGCCTACATGGTGCCGGCCGCGGTGGTGGTGTTGGACGCGCTGCCGCTGACGGTCAACGGCAAGCTGGACAGGCGCGCCCTGCCCGCACCGGAGTACCAGAAGCGCGGCGGCGAGTACGTCGCGCCGGGCGACCCCACCGAAGAGATCGTCGCCGACGTCTTCGCCCGCGTCCTCGGCATGGACCGGGTGTCGGTCGAGGACTCCTTCTTCGAGCTGGGCGGGGACTCGCTGTCCGCGATGCGGGTGATCGCCGAGATCAACACCGCCGTCGACGGCGCGCTGTCGGTGCGCACCCTGTTCGACTCGCAAACGGTCCGCAGCCTGAGCCAGCGGATCACCAGTGGGGCCGACACCGAGGGCGCCGCCGGACCCGGCTTTGCGGCGGTGCACGGCGCCGACGCCAAGGAGGTGCACGCCCGCGACCTCACCCTGGACAAGTTCATCGACGCGACGACGCTGTCGACCGCGCCGACGCTGCCCGGGCCGAGCGCCGAGGTCCGGACGGTCCTGCTGACCGGTGCCACCGGGTTCCTGGGCCGCTACCTGGTGCTCGAATGGCTCGAGCAGCTGGAAGTCGTGGGCGGCAAGCTGATCTGCCTGGTGCGGGCCAAGTCCGACGAGGACGCGTGGGCCCGGTTGGAGAAGACCTTCAACAGCGGCGACCCGGAACTGCTGGCGCACTTCCAGGAACTGGCCGAGGAGCACCTGCAGGTCGTCGCCGGCGACAAGGGCCAGGCCAACCTCGGCCTGGACGAGGCGACCTGGCAGCGGCTGGCCGACACCGTCGACCTGATCGTCGACTCGGCGGCCGTCGTCAACGGCGTCCTGCCCTACAACGAGCTGTTCACCCCCAACGTCGGGGGCACCGCGGAGCTGATCCGGTTGGCGCTCACCACCAAGAAGAAGCCGTACGCATATGTGTCGACTTCAGACGTGGGCCGCCAGATCGACCCGGCGGCGTTCACCGAGGACGCCGACATCCGGGTCATCAGCGCCACCCGCGTCATCGACGGCGGCTACGCCAACGGGTACGGCAACAGCAAGTGGGCGGGCGAGGTCCTGTTGCGCGAGGCGCACGACCTGTGCGGGCTGCCGGTCTCGGTGTTCCGCTCCGACATGATCCTGGCCGACACCAGTTACGCCGGCCAGCTCAACGTCGCGGACATCTTCACCCGGATGATCCTGAGCGTCGTGGCCACCGGCGTCGCGCCCAAGTCGTTCTATCAGCTCGACGCCGATGGCAACCGGCAGAGCGCGCACTTCGACGGCCTGCCCGTCGAGTTCGTCGCCGAGGCGATCGCCAAGCTGGGCGCCCAGGTGATGGACGGGTTCGAGACGTACCACGTGATGAACCCGCACGACGACGGCATCGGCCTCGACCAATACGTCGATTGGCTGATCGAAGCGGGCTACCCGATCGAACGCGTCGACGACTTCGGCGAGTGGCTGCAACGCTTCGAGACCGGCCTGCGGGGTCTGCCGGAGCGGCAGCGGCAGAACTCGGTGCTGCAGATGTTGATGTTGCTGCTGCGCGACCCGAAGAACCTGCAACCCGCCGAACCGGCCCGGGGCGCCTTCGCGCCGACGGATCGCTTCCGCGCCGCCGTGCAGGAAGCGAAGGTCGGCTCCGACAACGACATCCCGCATGTGAGCGCGCCGGTGATCGTCAAGTACGTCACCGATCTGCAGCTGCTCGGTTTGCTGTAATCCCTCCGGGGAGTCCGAAAGCGGCGTGGTCCTTCCGGGCCACGCCGCTTTTGCGTCATGCGCGATTCGTTTTGATGGTCGGGTACCGGCGGCGGGGACCTGATCGCCTATAACGCGGCGATAACGGTCTATGCCGCAGTGCGTGGCGACCAACGCCAAAACCCCCCCAAAAACATGCCATACCGTATGGTGCTGAGAGAATCTTAACCAGTACTTGAGGTATGTATCAAGGCCTGAAGGCTGAGTTAAAACCATTCTTTTGGGGGATTCACAGGACATCAAGTTTGGATAACCCTGGACCAACGGGGTGGTCGTCTATTAGCCTTCCAAACTGTTGCACTCATGTTGACTACGGCGTCATCGGAGTGGGGAGCGTCAACCGTGTTGTGGCGGCGACGCTTCCCGGCCCAGTCGTCCCGGCCAACGACGAGCGGCAACCGAGGTTGCGGTCGGTCTTTGCCGACGCTACGCCCGATCGCCGGGTGAAGCGCCGCGAAGTAGACCGCGCCGAGTGCCGGGGCTACCTCGAGCAGCAGCGCACCGGGCTACGGCCCGAACGCCCGCCCGAGCGGCCCCACTCAACCGGGGGGTTGAAAGGAACGCCCTGTGGTTGGGGAGATGGATGGAGCTTGACGGCCGAACGCTTCCGCTCACTCGCGGACAGCTAGACCTATGGCTTGCGCAGCAGACGGGTCACTCCGACACGGAGTGGCAGCTGGGACTGTTCGTGCGGATCAACGGCACGGTCCAGCGCGACGCCTTGCAGTGGGCGATCCGGCAAGCCGTGCACGAAGCGGAACCGACCAGGGTCGCCTTCGTCGAGGTCGACGGCGACGTCGTCCAGCGCCCGATCGACAACCCGAACGTCGAGCTGACGTTCGACAACCTGAGCGACCTGCCCGAGCCCGTCGAAGAAGCCCGGCGCAGAGCGCTGGCCATCCAGCGAACGCCCATGCCGCTCACCGAGCCGCTGTTCAAGTTCGTTCTCTTTCAGACCCGGCGCGACGAGTACTTCTTGTTCGCCTGCTGCCACCACATCGTGATCGACGGGACCGGCGTCGGGCTGGTCGGCCATCGGATCGCCGCCATCTACTCCGCGATCGTGTCCGCCGGACCCATCCCGACGGCCGTCTTCGGCTCACTGCGCGAGCTGGTCGACTGCGAATCTCGCTACGAGGCATCCGCCGAGTACCGGGATGACGAGGCCTACTGGCTGGCGAACCTGCCGCCCGAACGCGACGGGCAGCACCGCGTTTCCGACGGCGCGGGGGAGCGTAATCCGTGGCCGTCGGCTCCGGTGGCGCTGGACCCCGGGGTGGTGCGCCGGGTGCACCGGTTCTCCGACGTGTGGGGCGTATCCCAGACGTCGGTCATCACCGCGGCCTGCGCCCTGTTGGTCCGCGGCTGGTGCCCCGACGGTCCGGAGGTGGTGCTCGATTTCCCGGTCAGCCGCCGCGTGCGCCCGGAGTTGAAGACGCTTCCCGGAATGGTTGCCGGCGTTGTGCCGCTGGTGATCACCGCCGCGCCGGCATCGACGGTCGCCGAGTTCTGCAAACACGTCGAGGCGCGCATCGACGAGGCGGTAGCGCACCAGCGATTCCCGGTGCACGCGCTCGAGCGCAAGGTCCGCGGCCTGACGAAGTCGCCGGAGCGGGTCAGCGTCAACTTCATCCCGTCGGCATTCACGTTGCCCTTCGGCGGTGTCACGGCCTCGGCCTCCTACACGAATTCCGGTCAGGCGGACGGCTTCGGCCTCATCTTCACCAGTGACGGCGACCAACTCTTCCTCAGCACCGCGGGCAGGTGGGCGCCCTGGTCTGGCCTCGACGCCCCCGACCTTGCCGCGCTACTGCAGCGGCTACTGGTTGCGATGACGGCTGACCCGACCCGGCCGCTGCTGGCGCTGGATGTGATCGACGAGAACGCGCACGCCCGGCTGGCCGCGTGGGGCAATGCGTCGGCGTTGGGTCGTGCGGTGGTGCCGGCGTCGGTGGTGGAGTTGTTCGGCGGGCAGGTGGCGCGGACTCCGGACGCGGTGGCGGTGACGTTCGAGGACCGGTCCATGTCTTATCGGGAGCTTGACGAGGCGGCCAATCGGTTGGCGCATCTGCTGGTCGAGTCCGGTGCGGGCCCGGGTGGGGTTGTGGCGCTGCTGTTGTCGCGGTCGGCCGAGGCGATCGTGGCGATCGTGGCGGTGCTCAAGTCCGGGGCGGCGTATCTGCCGATCGACCCGGGGTTGCCCGATGCGCGGGTGGAGTTCATGCTGACCGATGCCGCCCCGAGGGTCGCGGTCACCACCGCCGAGCTGGTGGATCGGCTCGGGGGGTTTGGTGGGGTGGTCGTCGATGTCGGAGATGCGGCGGTGGCGGACCAGCCGAGCACCCCGCCGCCGGGGCCGTCGCCGGCTGATGTGGCGCATGTGATCTACACGTCGGGGACCACGGGTGTGCCCAAAGGCGTTGCGGTCACCCATCACAACGTTGCGCAGCTCTTCGACGATCTGGATATCGGGGTCGAGCTGTCGGCCGAGCAGGTGTGGACGCAGTTCCACTCGTATGCCTTCGACTTCTCGGTGTGGGAGATCTGGGGGGCGCTGCTGCATGGTGGTCGGTTGGTGGTGGTTCCCGAGGTGGTGGCCCGCTCGCCTGAGGAGTTCCACGCCCTGCTGGTGGGTGAGGGTGTGACGGTGTTGACCCAGACCCCGTCGGCGGCCGGGATGCTGTCGGTCGAGGGGTTGGATTTCACGGCGTTGGTGATCGGGGCCGAGCCGTGTCCGCCGGAGCTGGTGGACCGCTGGGCGCCGGGCCGGGTGATGGTCAATGTGTATGGCCCCACCGAAACCACCATGTGGGTGTCCCACAGTGTGCCCCTGATCGCGGGGTCGGGTGCGCCGCCAATCGGATCGCCCGTATCGGGGTCCGCGCTCTGTGTGCTCGACGGGTGGCTGCGCCCAGTCCCCGTGGGTGTGGTGGGGGAGCTGTACATCACCGGGGCCGGAGTGGGCGTCGGCTATCTGGGTCGCGCGGCACTGACCGCGTCGCGGTTTGTGGCCTGCCCGTTCGGCCAACCCGGCACCCGTATGTATCGCACTGGGGATCTGGTGTGCTGGGGTCCCGATGGGCAGTTGCGGTATCGGGGGCGCGCCGATGAGCA